>QKMY01000060.1 GCA_003242895.1 Candidatus Margulisiibacteriota bacterium | reverse complement strand
ATATTCAAAATCGTTAATTTTTAACGATATAGGCTTTGCTATGCTTATTTTTCAAAAAACTACTTTTAAAAAAGTCCTTGACCTATTACCGCATCACTTTCATCGTTAATTTATACGAGTTATGAACCACTCGGTCTAGAATAGCTAGTTATGGCAGAATAAAACTGAGCCATGGGGCCATGTAAAATTGAGCCACTTGTTTCTTCTGAAGTGCAAGCTTGGATCATCTAAGATTTTTTGAGTATAACCTTGAAAAGAAAGGGCACACCTAACGGCATGCCCTTTCTTTTCAAGGTATAAATAATTTATATTGTCGTTATACCGACTTGATCATTACAAGCAGCATCTTGAATTTTTCCTGTGCGTCAACAGCGTGCGGCTTATTTGCCGGCATAATGACCATCTCGCCGCTTTTCACAAGCAACGGACTACCCGAGATAGTTATCTGTGCTTCACCTTCAACTACCTGAACATACGCATCAAACGGCGCAGCATGTTCGCTCAGCCGCTGGCCTTTGTCAAAAGCAAACAAGGTAATAGTTCCGGCTTTCGCGTTAACGAGCATCCGGCTCACCACCGAATCATCCTGATAATTAACCAGTTCACCCAGATTCTTTACCTGTCCAATCAGACTCTCTTTTTTTTCATCAAATCCGGACATTGGAACAACCTCCTTTTCTTTTAATATTTATACTACTTTTAATCAAGGTTAAGAGATCTTATTTACTGTATCCCGTGCATTGCGCGGGATACAGTATTGTTTTTAAATCCAGACCAGAAACACTAGAGCACCTTGAGAAACCTTAGTATCCTTTATCATCCCAACAGTATTTCTTCAAGATCTTCTTCCGCTGTTTTAATAGGTTGGATATTGAAGTTCTTCACCAGCACATTCAAAACATTTGGAGACACGAAAGCTGGCAGTGTCGGTCCCAGCTTAATATTCTTGATACCAAGAGAGAATAACGTTAACAGGATACAAACCGCTTTCTGTTCATACCATGACAGCACAATTGACAGAGGCAGATCGTTAACGCCGCATTCAAAAGCTTCCGCCAATGCCGAGGCAATTTTGATAGCTGAGTAGGCATCATTGCACTGCCCGATATCGAGTAAGCGAGGAATCCCCTCGACAGTTCCAAAATCCAACTTATTGAACCTGAACTTCCCACAAGCAAGTGTGAGAATAACTGTATCTTCAGGTGCTTTTGCTGCTAAGTCAGTATAATAATTCCGGCCAGGCTTCGCACCGTCGCAGCCGCCTATCAGAAGAAAATGTTTGATCTTTCCGGCTTTTACCGCGCCAATAACTTTATCCGCAACACTCAATACCGCGTTATGCCCGAACCCTACAAGAATATTCTTTTCATTTTTATCTTCTTTAAAACCGCCAAGCGCCAATGCCTTTTCAATAGCTACACCGAAATCATTTCTATCATTGATATGTTTTACTCCTGGCCAGGCCACTAGTCCGGTAGTGAATATCCTATCGAAATATGAACCTTTTGGTTTTTGAATACAGTTCGTTGTCATGATGATAGCACCTGGGAACGCATCGAATTCTTTTTGCTGTTCCTGCCAGGCCCCGCCGTAATTACCGACAAGGTGGCTGTACTTCTTAAGTCCCGGATACCCATGAGCCGGCAGCATTTCTCCGTGAGTATAAACATTAATTCCCTTGCCTTCAGTCTGCTTCAGCAGTTCCAGCAAATCGAGAAGATCATGCCCGGATACGAGAATCGCCGGACCTTTTTTGACGCCGGTAAACACTTCCGTCGGAGTTGGATGTCCGAAAGTATCAGTATGCCCCTTATCTAGTATTTCCATACAGGTAAGATTAACTTTTCCTAATTCCAGATTCAAAGCAATCAACGCATCGATATCCAAAGAATCATCAGCAAGCGCATCTAGTCCTTTATGAATAAACGATGAAACTTCCTCACTTTCCTGCCCGAATACGGATGCATGATGCGCATACGCCGCCATACCTTTAAGTCCATACTTCAATAATTCTTTAAGGCTTCTCACATCTTCATTCAATGACTGATTACTCATAATACCGAACTTCTCAGCTTGTATTACAAGCTCCTCGTATTGAGCCGCTGGAACATAATATGCCGCAGCAGGCAAATATCCCGAAAATTCTTTAGTATATATTTCTTTATACACCCTGAGAAATTTTTCTTTTATCTGAGTTTTTATGATTTGCGACTGCGCAATAATTGACTCTAGCCGCTGAGGATCAAAATCAACATTGGTAATCGTCGTAAAAAGCCCGTCAACAACAAACTTATCAACTTCTTTATCTCTGAATCCCAGTTCCCTGGAACGTTTAGCATAAGCCGCTATACCTTTAAGATTTTCTATAATCAAGTCCTGTAATGCCGATACTTCCGGCGTTTTACCACAGGTACCCACGAGCGTACATCCCTGACCTTTCGCTGCTTGTTCACATTGATAGCAAAACATTGTTATCCTCCTGAATTTTGTTTATCGCTTTAATAGCGTTCATTTGCCATTCAAAAAATCAACCCGACACCTCCCCTTTTATACTTATTATCTTTTCAGAATAAGGAATAGGCCTATTAGCACGTTTGAGGGCTTCTTGGGCTATCCGGGCTAATCCCCGACAACAGGGAACCTGCATAATAACCACCGTAATTGAAGATACATTTCCTTCTTTTATAATATTTACCAGTTTTTCTATATATCCTTCGGTATCATCAAGTTTCGGACAGGCAATAACAACGGCACGATCTTTCACAAAATCCCGATGAAAATTACCATAACTGAAAGCACAGCAATCTGCGGCAATAAGAAGATTCGCACCCTGAAAATAACCCGCGGCAGGACTAACAAGATGGAGCTGCACTGGCCACTGCCTTAACTGAGAAGGACAAGCCGCCGCGTCAACTGGCGTTTGAGGAACAACAGGCGTATCCCGAAACTCGTGAACAGCAGTGCCAGGACAGACTTTTCGGTTCTCCTTGAGATGTTTTTCTACAGCGGTTTCGTCAAACCGGGCAACATCCCTGGTTACTATTTTCAGAGCGTCCTTGGGACATTCTCCGATACAGGCGCCCAGCCCGTCACAGAACTGCTCTTTAATTACTCTGGCTTTTCCATCGATTATTCGGAGCGCCCCTTCAGCACAGGCTACAACGCAATTACCACACCCATCACATTTAGCTTCATCAATATCAATAAATTTTCTAAGTACCATGTGTTTCTCCTGCTCTCTTTTTTTGTTATGTCTCTATAATGCCATTAAAAAGACAAGAATTCCTTGACTTAAGTCAAGTCGTTGAAATTTATAATTAATCCTTAAACATACTCCATAGAAGGCACACGACTTACTTCGGTCAGGTGAGGCGAGCATTCCTCTCAATCATTTCCCCTTAGGTTAATAGATGTTCCGGAAAGTAATTTTATTCTAAACGAGTAAATACTCCCGCTAGGAGAGCCGAGCGGGAAACTACCTCAGAATCATTTGTTGGATTGGGTAACAGATTTAATCAATGTTGTATCAAGCTGCCCTGGCAGGTTCAATATCCAGTAGCCGAAGCATGTCCTGAATCTCCGTCACAGGACTCTGGCAAGTATAATTTTTACAAATATAAACAGTTGATTTACCATTAACTGATTTGTATTCTGCCAGGTAAGGCGCTACTGAAAGGATTTCATCCTTTGCGCCTTCACTTAGCCGGAACAAGACTACCCGATTCGAAATATATTCTTGATGAACAATGGCAATCATTTCTTCTGTTGCAGGCGAAGAGGGATCACCAACAATAACTATTTCATAAGAAGGTCCTTCTTCATAAGCTTTTGCGATCATGAACTGAGTATATGCAGCAGGAGTCTGTTTTATTTTTTTTGAGAAAGTCATAGGTATTTCATGCGCTTTATCTTCGAGCGATACGTCTCCCGTCATACGGGATAACATAATCAATACCAGCATAGCAACAGAATTTCCCGAAGGAATTGCATTATCGTACAGTTCCTTTTGACGCACATACAATATTTCTCCGTCATCAGCAGTCATAAAAAATCCACCATTATCCTTATCCCAGTAATGGCTTATCAATCCTTTAGAGAGATTAACCGCTACCATAAGATTATCAGGATCAAACGCTGTCTCATAGAGCTCCACAAGTCCCCACATAAAAAAAGAATAGTCATCAACAGTCGCAATTTTGACAGAATCATCGCCGCTACTATGCATAAGCCGATTATCAATCGTCATCATTGTTCTGCTAATGTAATCAGCTGCTCTCTTCGCAACAGTATAATAACGAGGCTCCTCAAACACCTGAGCAGCTTTAGCCAGCGCCGCTATCATAAGGCCATTCCAGTCGGCTAATATTTTAGTATTTTTTCCTGGTATCGTCCTTAATGACCTTACGGCATAAAGTATTTCCTGCATTACCGCAACTAGCTTTTTCAGGTCTGCTTCTTTCATGTTCTTCTCCCGGGCAAAAGAAGATAATGGTTTCTTCATAAATAAAATATTTTTGCCGGTCTTCTTCCCTGAAGCTTCATCATAGTAATTCCCCTCTTTTTCTACGGAAAAAAGTGAGATGAATAATTTCGATTCCTCCAATCCCAGCAACTCTACAATCTCATCATAGGACCACAAATAGAATCTCCCGTCCTCACCTTCGCTGTCAGCATCCTGAGAGGCATAGAAACCGCCTTCCAGCGATACCATATCACGGAGAACATATTCAATTGTGTTCTGGGCAATTTCCTTATAAAGGTCATGCTTCGTCACTTGATAAGCAATCGTATAGGCCATAGTCAGCATTGCCTGGTCATATAGCATTTTCTCGAAATGAGGCACATGCCATTTCCGGTCAGCCGAATATCGATGGAACCCAAACCCGAGATGATCGAAAATACCTCCTTGATGAATCGATTGAAGGGTCTTCTCAGCCATTTCCAAGGATCGATTATTTCCCGTCATTGTATAATGATTCAAAAGGAAGAGGATCGTATGCGGCATCGGGAATTTTGGAGCCGCTCCGAATCCCCCGAATTCCTCATCAAATTGATGAGATAATTGCAGGAAGGTATCGTTCATAACCGTGGAAGGCAATACTTCCTTGTCTCCCAGGTCCGAAAGCCGGGAAAGGTCTTTCAATACATTGTTTGCAGTCGTTAACAAATCATTCCTATAATAAGTCCATAATTTTTTCATTCTGGAAGTAAGCTCCAGCAACCCTATACGATTCGAAGTACTTAACTTAGGGATATAAGTAGTTGCAAAAAATGGTTTCTTATCCGAGGTCATAATTATATGTAACGGCCACCCACCTGTCTCAGAAAGCATTTCACAAACAGCCATAAATAGCTTGTCCAGGTCAGGACGGTCTTCCCGGTCAACCTTAACCGGCACAAAAACGCGATTTATAGCCGCGGCAATATCCGGATCTGAAAAGGACTCCCGTTCCATTACATGGCACCAATGACAGGCAGAATAGCCGATAGAAAGTAAAACAGGTTTATCTTCAGCCTTCGCTTTTTCGAACGCTTCCTCTCCCCAGGGATACCAATCTACAGGGTTATACGCATGTTGGAGCAGATAAGGACTATGTTCATTTATGAGCCTGTTAGCTCGATTTTTCATATTCACGCTCCTTCTCTCAAGCAGCTAGAACTCTAGACAGTAATTCTTCCGGTTCCTCTGGAATAGATGAAAAATCTCCCCTTAATATCTTAAGCGCAGTCTTCTCTGAACTGATCTCTTTCTCGGTACGCACTCCGAGACGGCGTATCAGGCTCAAAGGAAGGGACCATCCTTGTAATGCCTGCTGGAGAAAGAACAAGCCGACTACCCCTGGCAACAGAAACCAATATTTGCTTTTTGTAAAACCTAAGATTGTACTTACAACAGTAACGGCAGATAAATTAGTTGTCAGTACCCGTTCAGTATCCCATTCCATTTCCAACTCGCTTATTTTAGTTGAAAGTTCAGCTTTAGATTTGCCCGCGTAGTTGCGAATATCTATGACCGTATGTTGATAGATTTCGTTGTTAATTTTCTCAGCGGCAGGTACTTCTTGCCGTTCAGATACCGGAGGGATACCACCGCTGGCATATTGAACTTGAAGACGAGTGAGCGCATCTTTAACTTCCTGTACATGTCCGTCCACCCGAACGTGAGGCCAAATATATTGAACAATACCATCAGGATCAATCAAAACGGTACTGCGTTCCAATCCCCAGTCAGCTTCCTTTCCGCTCCTTTGCTTTACTTTCCATGCACCATATTTTTGGATGAACTCGTGGTCAGGATCACTAAGGAGAGTAATCTCAATGCCGTACTTATTAACAAACCGTAAATGGCTTTCAACAGGATCAGGACTAATTCCTAGTATTTCAGTATTTAACTGTCCGAATTCGTCACGCGCAGCAGTGAATGCCCGCGCTTCTTTCGTACATCCGGAAGTATCATCTTCCGGATAAAAATAGACAACAACCCATTTACCTAGATAATCCGAAAGACAGCGTTCAAGTGAATTCTGATCTCTTAAACAGAATTCGGGAGCTTTCTGACCAATTTTAATAGTGCCCATTGTTCGAGCCATATATATCCCCCCTTTTAAAACCTTTTAGGTTTTGGGGTATTATAGTAGGCTTCGTTAAATAATCAATATCAGATTTAGTGAGTAATTAATGAATATCCCGCTTCATCAATCTGCCTCCCATTACTTCATGCACATCGCTGATGGTGACAAAAGCTCTTTCATCAATCTCGCTGACAATTGATTTGAGTTTTGATATCTCAAGACGAGTCACTACCGAATAGAGAACACTTTTCGAGTGACCGGAATAGCCGCCTTTTCCATGGATCAATGTAACCCCCCGGCCAAGCCTTGCCATAAGGGCTTTCGCAATGACCTCAGGTTTATCTGAGACGATCATGACAGCTTTTGATTCATCCAGGCCCTCGATAGTAAGGTCAATTATCTTAAAAGCGATGAAATATGTCACGATAGAGTACATGGCCCTATCCCACCCGAACACGAGCCCTGCGCTACTCAGTATAAATAGGTTAAAAAACATAACAATTTCGCCGACAGAAAACCCGGTTTTTTTATCAAGGACAATAGCCACAACTTCCGTCCCGTCAAGAGATCCTCCATACCGGATAATCAGTCCGACCCCAATCCCGACAATAATGCCGCCGAAAACCGAGGCAAGAAAAATATCGTCGGTCAAAACCGGGAACGGATGAAGAAACGTAACCCAAAGTGATAACGAGAGCACCGAAAACAAAGTAGAAATTGCAAAACTTTTACCGATTTGTTTATATCCGAAAATAAAAAAAGGAGTATTAAGGGCAAAGATAAAAAGTCCAAGCGGGAATTTGGTGACATAGCTCAAAAGGATCGATATACCGACAACCCCGCCATCAATAATGTTGTGAGGGACCAGAAAAAGATCAATACCCAGTGCGGCAAAAAATGACCCCAACAACAAAAAGAATATTTTTCTGACAACTTTAAAATAAGAACTAAAATGACTCGGCAATGGTGGAGCTTCCCTTCAGCGGTTTCTTATAAAGTATAGCATAACCGGCATAAATTGACACAGCTATAATGGTTTTTTGAGGCAGGCAGGTGTACGGGCGTACCGTCGGCACGTCCCTTCCCGGAGAACCCTTCAGAACCGTCCGGAATATATCATCTGTATAAGCAGCCAGATACCAAAAACAACTGCCATGAGATACCCGACAAAACTAATGATCGGAAACCCAAAAAGCATTGGTCCCTTATCAATCTGCATAACCAGCGATGAACCGATGATTAAAGAAGCGACTACCACCGCGAACGCAATGCGGTTGCTGGCACTATCAACAACATGAGTCATATGATCAAGTCCCTGATGCTCAAGGGTAACAACAGCTTTTCCCTTTTTCAAGCGCGCAATTATTTTTCTAAGATCTGAAGGTAATAGCCGTAAATAGAGACTGAAACTGCGAAAATATGCAACTAACCTGGGTAACTGTTCAAAAACATTAAAACTTCGAAACATCATCGTCTGCACGTATGGTCTCATATAGCCTATAATATCGACATCAGGGTCCAATTTTCGCGCAACGCTTTCGAGGACAATAAGTACTTTTATCATAAGCAGCAAGTTAGTTGGAAAAAGTATATGATACCGGCGTATAATGCCCATCATATCAGCAAATGCGGATTGCAGCTTCAATTGTCCGAGCGTCAGATAATAATAACGGTCAATAACCTCAGCCATATCCGCCTTCAGATTATTCATATCAATATCTGCAGGAAGAAGGTCCATCATCGAAAAAATATTTACCATTCCCTGGGCATCTTTATTCACAAATGCCGTCAGCAAATTATTGAGCATCAATGCAGTTTCGTCATCCAGCCTTCCCGTAATACCATAATCAATCACCGCCACAACATTGTCCTTAATAATAAATATATTTCCAGGATGCGGATCTCCATGAAAGAATTTGAACTCAAAAATTTCTTTAAAATAAATTTCGATCGCCCTATGTGCTATCATCTTAATATCGGCATGCACCTGCTTTAAGCTGCGGATATCAGAGATCTTAATGCCATCAACATACTCAACGGTAAGAACTTTCGGCGAACAGAAATTAATATAAACTTTTGGAACAAAAATACGATTATCACCTTCAAAATTTCTTCGAAATCTCTCAACAGACTGGGCTTCCAGAATAAAATCAAGCTCCCTGCGGATCGATTGAGCGAACTGATGCACAATTTCCACCGGACGATATATCCTGCTTGAAGGAATATATTGATTGAGCAAATTGGCCAAATCAAACAAGATGCCAATATCAGTTTCGATAATTTCTTTTATATACGGGCGCTGGATTTTGACTGCGACATACTCTCCGGTCTTAAGAAGCGCTTTATGGACTTGAGCAATAGACCCTGTAGCAATCGGTTGTTCATCAAATATCCTGAATAAACTTTTTATTGTATGACGCAACTCCCGTTCTACTATCAGCTTAGCGTCTTCTGACTTAAACGGAGGTAATTCGTCCTGTAATTTTTCCAGTTCATTAAGATAATCTTCCGGAAGAATATCAGACCGGACACTGAGAACTTGCCCAAATTTAATAAATGTCGGGCCAAGTTCTTCTATCGCCAAACGCAAACGCTGTGCCGGAGACAATGCCATGATAACCTGTAACCGCCGTCCGCTAAACTTCTTGATAACCAGACTTACCGGCAGTTTATCAACAATATCTTCAAAGCCATATTTAATTAAAATAAATAATATTTCCCGATACCGCTTTACATTTTGGTAACGCTTCTTTGAAGAAAATGGGAACATAATTATTTACTTTCACTTTTAGCTAAGTCCTCTAATAATTCGATTCTCTCCCTCAGGTCCTGAAGGTCAAGATTAACTAGTTCCAGAACCTCTAATCTTCTTTTTACTTCATCAAACTCTTCTCTCGTGACGAGCCCCAGATCACGAACATCATTCTTGATGATATCTTTTATTCGGCGCATATTATCTTTATTAATCTGTTCACCTTCCTGCATTATCGTATCAACTACCTTCATCCGGTCTTTGGCCTCTACCTCCCCCTGCTTCACAAGATCGTCAACAATATCCTCGACTTTTTTTTTGGTAAGAGATATCGACCCAATTCCAAGAAGCAAAGTTTTCTTTATAAAATCATTTAGCATAACTCCCCCCCCTTGCATAACAACGTATCACAATTGATCTTTCTATTGTTGTTACAATATTATCAGCAATATATTACTATCAGGCGACACTGATTTCATTATCCAGATAAACATCCTGAACAGTATGAAACAGATCGATTCCTTCATTCATCGGGCGCTGGAATGATTTCCGGCCGATAATCAAACCCATACCTCCTGCCCGCTTATTAATAACAGCAGTCCTTACAATTTCTGCCAGGTCTTCTTTGCCGGCCGATTCTCCACCTGAATTGATCAACCCGACTCTTCCCATGAAGCAATTGACAACCTGATAGCGGGCTAAATCAATAGGATGCTCACTGGAAAGTTCCGTATATACCTTCTCATTTGTTTTTCCGAACTTTAAAGCATTAAACCCGCCATTGTTAATGGGCAGCTTTTGCTTCACAATATCTGCCTCGATCGTCACTCCCAAATAGTTGGCCTGCCCAGTTAAATCAGCTGCAAAATGATAGTCCTGAGTACTTGTCTTAAACGCGGGATTACGCAAATAAGCCCAAAGCACAGTCACAAGTCCGAGGCTATGGGCATAGCTGAACATCTTTGACACTTCCTGAATCTGCCGATCACTTTCACTCGACCCGAAATAAATAGTAGCACCGACAGCAACAGCTCCCATGTCAAAAGCCTGATCTACATTACCAAATAGAATCTGATCATACTTGTTTGGATACGAAAGAAGCTCATTATGGTTAAGCTTAACGATAAAAGGTATCTTATGAGAGTATTTTCTTGCGACTGCACCCAGGATCCCCAACGTCGAGGCAACCGCATTGCAGCCTGACTCAACTGCCAATTTAACAATATTTTCAGGATCAAAATATTCCGGATTAGGCGAAAAAGCTGAGCCCGCAGAATGCTCTATACCTTGATCAACAGGCAGAATAGACAAATAACCCGTACCTGCCAATCGACCGGCATTGAATATCGTCTGCATATTCCTGAGTACAGCCGGAGAACGATCGGAAACCGACATAACCTTATCTATAAAAAATGGTCCGGGTACGTGGAGTTGATCACTGGAAACAGTTCTGCAATGATGATTAAGCAGGTCTTCCGATTCACTACCAAGCAACGCGACAATTCTATTTAACATAGCTCATCCCCCCCTGTGCGACTTTCGGGCTATTATAGGAGCAACAGGGAAAAAGGCAAGTGAGTAAATCTAACGAAAAAATTAGGGACGTTTAATTAAACGCCCCTACTAAATATGTTAACAAAAGAGTTATCCGGACATCGTGAAAATCTAGCCCACCATTCCAAATTGGTTGGGAACAACTTTGATACACGTATATGATAATGGCAGATCACGAAAATAATTCACGGTGTCCATTAAACAGCTATTTTTCTGGTTATTATCATCGGGTTTAAGCATTCCCCGTTCATCATAGGACTTCACAACTATGTTATCTTTATTATTCCGATAATACATCTCTATTTTTAAGGCGCCGGTTTCATAATATTCTCTTGAGATCCCGTCTAATTTATCGTTTTTATAGTACATTTCCAATTTCAAGGCACCACTTTCGTAATACTCTCTGGTAATACCATCTAATTTTTCATTTTTATAGGTTGTTTCTCCCCATAAAGCCCCGCTTTCATAATACCCTTTCGAAATACCATGCTGTTTATCATTCTGGTAATCCATTTCGAATTGGATAATCCCATTTTCAGAGTACCCACGAGAAAGCCCGTTCATTTTATCATTCTGATATTTCATTTCCAGCTTTAGACTGCCATTTTCGTAATATTCCCGGGATATCCCATCCAACTTATCATTTTTATAACTCAATTCATACTGAAGCTTGCCACTTGGATAATACGTTCGGGAAATACCATACTGTCTCCCGTTGCTATAACTTCCAGCCGACTTAAGTGTCCCATCCTTATAATATTCCCTCGATATTCCATTGAGTTTATTGTTTTTATAATTCATCTCATACTGAACCCCGCCATCTTGATAATATTCAACTGATAACCCTTCAAGCTTATCATTCTTATACATACATTCACCCCATAACATCCCGTTTTCATAAAAACTTTTGGAGAGTCCATTTTGTTTATCGTCCTTATAATTTGATTCAAAATGAAGTTGACCGTTTTCATAATATCCTCGGGATATCCCATCCTGGTTATCATTTTTATAATTAATTTCCAACTTAAGAATTCCTTTCTTCTGAAGTTCTTTTTTCGAGCATTCAAATGATTCGTTATGCTGGGAAATAACGTCCCCGTCAGGTCCGATAACCAAGTAATTAACCTTCTGTTTACCATTATAAAATATATGTTCCATAACCCCCTCTTCATATATTTTCGTATTCATAATTAATGTTTTCCCATTCATACCCCCAACTCCTTTTCCTAGCGATATTACGACGACAATAATATCATCTTTATTATATAATAACAATCATTTTATTTACATTTTATTATATATATATTTATGATTTTACCAGACATATCATACATCAGATCAATAGATCAATCTCACAATAAGAGCATAACAACAACAAATAACAAGACAAAAAAAAACCTCAAAGACAAACTCCACACACAATAAACAAAACAAAAAAAAATCTAATAGCTACTATTTTCTATATAAAACATATTAAATACAAATTAACTTTATTAAAAAATGCATATCCGAAACAATCATTATTCAATCAACACAACATTAACCTATATCTATATTAATAATCAGAAATATTATGGCCAGTAATTGGAAAATCGAGAACAAGGGAGTGATCACTTTATTCAGCGTGATAAAAAATCATATTTTAAGGATATTGCCATTGTCATCATTATTTTTTTTTGTTAAAATATTTACGTTAGGGTTTTAAAAACGTTAATCGTTATTACCTACAACACTGGTTTAACGGTGTTTTATTTATATCAAGGAGAGTCACATGATATCAGGAACAATAAAATGGTTTAATGCAACTAAAGGATATGGATTTTTAACTCCGGATGATGGATCTAAGGACCTATTTATACATTATTCTGAAATCCAATCTGAAGGGTTCAAAACTCTTAATGAAGGCGACAAAGTAACATTCGAAGTTGGCGAAGGCAAAAAAGGCCCATGCGCTGTGAATGTCAACTTAATGTAATCAACAATTTATTTTAAATAGCACCAACAAAGCACCGGAAGTTCCGGTGCTTTTATTTTAACCTGACAGCTTTAACAGAAATAGTATTATTAATTACAACTTTGTCTCCCTTGCAATCACGCCTATTTACTATTTTCAAAAGAAACCCGCTTATATGCAAATATTTCTTTCTATACGTTCGATAGCTAACGCTCCGAGCCTGGCAATAGTATCAAGAACAATTTTATTAGAAAGAGTCAATACTTGCTCAGGATTCTCAAAATTAAAGCCGACAACGCCTTTAGCTCTTCCGATGGTTGATACCGGCAAATAATAAGCAGCAGACTGAGGCAAAGTGTCAGAACTGATACCTGCAGGCTTATTATTCGCCCATACCCAATTGGCAACCCCCAATTCTTTCATATTCATTGGGAATCCTGGAGTAGCAGTATTGATCATTAACTTTGATTCCTGGGGGATTAAAAACACTACCTCACACGGATATATCTGCTTAGCATGTCGAATAATTGTGGAGCCGACCTGGTCAATACTTTGAGCAGTAATCAGCTCTTGGCTCAAGCCGTAAAGAACCGTATTCTTAGCTTCGCTCTGCCGCGCAAACTCTACCTTTACACGCAAGTCAGACGCAAGATTACTAATGACAACAGCTACAGCCAGATAAATAATAAAAGTAATGAAATATCCCAGATCAATCGCCCCGCGGTGAATACCAGAAGGCAAAAAAACACTGGCAAAAATAAAGATGCTTATAAGAGCAGCAAAAACAGATGGGCCTCTTCTAAAAAAAAGAGAAATCCCAATAATTGGCAACAACAATAAAAACAACAATGTCGCCTCTCCTATAGCATTCCGGAAAAGAAATCCAAAAAAAGATACAACAACAACAGCCAAAAGGCTTACGAGATAACTGGAAATACTAATATGTATCCGTTTCCTCTTCTTCTTGGGAAGGAACTGCTTTCCATGCCCCGCAAAAAGGAATAAATCAACATCACGTATACGCTGCATAAAATTATTGTTTATAGGGGAAAACAAACCAAACCTGTTTGGTTTTCCCATAGCTATCTTAGTAATATTGTGACTGTTGACATACCGATAGATTTCTTCAGCAATTGAATCCCCTTTAATCCATACGATCTGAGAGCCGAGATCTTTAGCTAGCTCTAATGCGTCAGTCAGCCACTTTTGCTCTCTATCCGATATAGTTTTATGACTGGGCGTTTCCACAAAGAGTGTTACCCATTCTACATCGAGATCTGAAGCAATCTTAAAAGTAGAACGTACCAGCTGCTCAGCATAGGGGCTTGCGTATATCGCCAGCAAAAGCCTCTCTTTAGTAGGCCAAGGTCCGGTAATAGCTTTTGCACGCATATATTTACGCATATCAAGATCTACCCTTCCGGCCACATAACGAAGGGCTAATTCCCGCAAAGCCAAAAGATTACCTGCACGAAAAAACCTTTGAGCAGCCTGACCAGCCATATCCTTCATATATACTTTCCCTTCCTGCAATCTCTTGAGCAATTCTTCCGATGGCAGATCAATAAGTTTGATTTCAGAGGCAATCTCAAAAAAAGTATCAGGAAGCGTTTCCCTCACAATAACATCCGTAATTTGACGAATTGTTTCATTGACGCTTTCGAGATGCTGAACATTAAGTGTGGTATAAATATTTATTCCGGCATTAAGAATTTCTTCAACATCTTGATACCGCTTCAGGTTTCGAAGTCCAGGACCATTGGTGTGAGCGAGTTCATCCACCAGAACAATTCGTGGTCGACGCACAAGGATTGCTTCCAGATTCATTTCTTTCAACTGAATACCACGATAGCTGTAAACTAATGGCGGAACTATTTCCATTCCTGCAAGAAGTGCTTCAGTCTCCGCCCTCCCATGCGTATCAACCGTACCAACAACAATATCGAGACCCTCTTGCTTTCTTAACTTTGCATCAACAAGCATAGCATAAGTCTTGCCGACCCCGGGAGCAGCTCCGAAATAGATAGTCATCTTTCCTCTGGCCTGCCCTGGTTCTTCCTTACTAGCCGTCTCAAGAAAGGATTCGGGACTAGGCCTTGTATCATCATTATCTCCCATCACTAACTCCTTTTTCTTCGCTGGTCCGCATCTGGTCCAGAGCCCTATTTAGTTTCAGGACATTAACCCTATTAACCCCAAGAAAACTTAGCTGACGCCGTTCAGCGTGATTCGAAACTATGCTACGAAGACTTCCCTCCTTCATGCGCCTTGCACGGGCAACACGCGGGACCTGCAACAAGGCAGATTCAATGCTGATATCAGGATCCAGCCCGCTCCCTGATGCCATAACCATATCCGCAGGCAAAACCCCGTTACTACCCAGGTGCCGGAGCAACTCTACCCTTCCTTTCACCTTATCTAACAACTTACTATTTGTCGGACCTAATTGTGAACCGCCGGAAACCAGAGAATTATAGGGATATCCCAGAGTCGCCGAAGGGCGTGACCAGAAATATTCTTCGTCAGTAAAAAACTGGCCAATTAATGCTGAACCGACAATTTTCTTCTCGGAATTGAGTATCAGACTTCCGTTAGCCTGGATTGGGAAGAGGACTTGCCCTACAACCGTTATAACCAAAGGGTAACCAACAGACAATAACATGAAAAATGCAAAAAAAAGTATAATTGCCGTTTTCAACTGAGACATCCCCCTTTTTTTACTTAGATTGATAGTTATAATCAAATAATATTAATAATCAGATCAATAATTTTTATACAAATAAAGGGGGTTACGATACCACCCAGTCCATAAACAAACAAGTTATACGTCAGCAAGTCAGATGCTGCCATGGAATGTGACCGTACACCTTTCAGGGCCAGAGGAATAAGTGCCGGAATAATGAGAGCATTAAAAATGACAGCAGAAAGAATCGCACTATAAGGATTAGCGAGATGCATAATGTTAAAAATGTTCAGTTGCGGATAGAGAGAAGATAACGATGCCGGTATAATCGCGAAATATTTTGCGATATCATTAGAGATGCTAAAAGTAGTAAGTGTGCCTCTGGTCATGAGTATTTGCTTTCCTATCTCAACGATATTAATAAGTTTCGTAGGATTACTATCAAGATCGATAATATTCGCTGCTTCCCGGGCAGACTGCGTCCCCGTATTCATAGCTACAGCAACGTCCGCCTGTGCTAGTGCCGGTGCATCATTGGTACCATCCCCGGTCATAGCAATCATATAACCTTGCTTCTGGTAGTTGCGAATATATTCTAATTTGTCCTCCGGAGTAGCTTGTGCCAAAAAATCATCCACTCCAGCTTCCGCAGCAATTGCTGCTGCGGTAAGGGGATTGTCTCCGGTTATCATGACGGTTTTAATACCAATTTTTCGAAGTTGCAAGAACCTTTCCCGAATACCGTATTTGAGAATATCCTTCAAATAAATAACCCCAACGATGCTATTGTTATGACTTACAACCAGAGGCGTTCCCCCTGACTTTGAGATAGTAGCAACAATATTTTCAAGTTCCGGGCTGGAACTGCCACCTTTTAGTTTAACAAAATCTATAATAGAATCTGAAGAACCTTTTCGGTAATAACTATTATCAAAATCTACCCCGCTCATCCTTGTCTGTGCAGTAAAGGGAATGTACCGGGCGATTGGCGGCAATTCTCTGACTCTCAGTTGATGTTTATTTCTAGCCAGCACAACGATACTTCTCCCTTCAGGCGTATCATCGGCAATCGAGGCATAAAAGGCAGCTTCAGCAACCTCATGCTCACTATAGGCACTAATCGGAATGAACTCAACGGCTTCACGATTTCCTATGGTTATCGTTCCGGTTTTATCGAGCAGAAGGACATTCACATCACCGGCAGCTTCAATTGCTCTGCCGGATAACGCGATAACATTACTCTGAAACAACCTATCCATACCCGCAATTCCAATAGCCGGAAGAAGCGCGGCAATTGTCGTCGGTGCTAAACACACAAACAATGCGACAACCGTTGTAATCGTTACAGAACTGGTACGGCCTGTTACTACGGAACTGTACACCGATAAAGGAATAAGACTAATTACCACAAAAAGAAAAACAATTGTTAAGGCAAGCAATAACGCAGCTAACGCTATTTCGTTAGGTGTTTTCTTCCGTTTCGCGCCTTCGATCAAAAGGATCATTTTATCAAGAAAAGATTGTCCTTGCTCAGTAGTGACCATAACAACTATTTGATTCGCTATAACCTTAGTACCCCCGGTAACCGCGCTCCTGTCTCCGCCTGATTCCCGTATTACCGGAGCGGATTCTCCGGTAACAGCAGATTCATCAACCAGAGCCGCACCGGAAACCACTTCACCATCTGCAGGAATAACTTCTCCGGCTTCAACAAAAACATAATTACCTTTTTCTAATTGGTCAGAAGACACGACTTCATATTTCTCGATATAATCAGGCTTACGCAATCGTTTAGCCCGAATTTCCTGTCGTGTCTGGCGCAGTGACTGAGCACGCGCTTTACCTCTCATTTCCGAAAGCGCCTCAGCGAAATTAGAGAATAGAACAGTCAACCATAACCATACCGAAATAAACCCTGTGAACCATAAAGGTTCGGTTGTTCTTCGAAAAAGAGCATAAACAAAAAAAACAACCGTAAGAAGACTGCCGATTTCCACCATCAGCATAACCGGATTTTGCAGACGAGTTCTCAGGTCCAGCTTTTTGAATGACTCGATCCAAGCCAGTCTAAGCAAATAGGGATCAAACATTGATCGTTTACCGGAACCTTCTTCCATCGTTTCAACTCCCGGGAAATGGGCAACCCTGGCTGCCTGTCATCATAAGCTGCTCGACACCTGGCCCGAGAGCTAATGTCGGCGAAAATGTTAAAACACCAATAATCATAATTACAAGGATATGCCAAAACATGAACGATACCCCGTGAGTAGGAAGCGTGCCGTAACCCGGTGGAACATACTTCTTTTTTGCGAAAGATCCGGCCATAGCAATGATTGCAGCTACCGGCACATACCTACCGATGAACATAGATAAAGCCAACGCAATTTTGTAGTACCCAGTATTTGTATTAAGTCCGGCAAACGCACTCCCGTTGTTATTCGCGCTCGAAGCAAACGCATAGATAATCTCGCTTAATCCATGAGGCCCCGGATTAATCAACGAATTGATTCCTGCTTTAGATGAAAGGGTAATGATAAGCATTATGAGTACGACTAGCCCGGAGGTTAAGACGGCGACAACTGCCATCCGGATCTCGAACACCTCGACCTTCTTTCCGATATATTCAGGTGTTCGACCAATCATAAGGCCTGCAACGAACACCGCAATAACAACAAAAGCTAACATGGTATACAACCCCGATCCAGCTCCTCCAAAAACAACTTCACCCAATAACATAAGTACCATCGGGACCATCCCGCCTAAAGGAGTCAGGGAATCATGCATGGCATTTACTGCGCCGCATGATGTAGCCGTAGTAGCTGTTGTAAAAAGCGTAGTACCGGCAAGTCCGAAACGGACTTCTTTTCCTTCCATGTTTGGTCCGCTAACTCCCAGCTTCGTAACTAACGGATTACCCGCAGCTTCTGATACGTAAAAAATTGAAGTAAAAAACAAAAAAATGACTAGAATTACCGAATAGATTGCCCAACCCTGCCTGGTATCTTTAATCATGTAACCAAAAGTATAGGTAAGTGTGGCAGGAATAATCAAAATCAAAAATATCTCAACAATATTACTCATCGGTGTAGGATTCTCATATGGATGTGAACTATTCGCAGAGAATACGCCACCTCCGTTTGTGCCGACCAGTTTAATAGCTTCTTGTGAGGCAACCGGGCCCATAGGAATAATTTGAGGCAACCCTGCTTGAATCATGGTCGTTTGGATCGCAGGAGAAAAATTCTGAATAACTCCCTGAGAAAGCAAAACAATCGCAGCAATAAAAGAAATGGGCAGCAATACATACAAGACACTTCTCGTTACATCTACCCAGAAATTACCAATAGTGCCAGAACTACGTCGGGCAAAACCCCTAATTAAAGAAATGGCAACACTAATACCAGTCGCAGCCGATAAAAAAGACTGAAGCGTGAATCCTGCCAGCTGAGTAAAATAGCTGATTGCAGTTTCTCCGGAAAATATCTGCCAGTTGGTATTTGTTACATAGCTTACCGCGATATTAACTGCGGACCAAAAAGGAAACCCTTTGGCATGCTGAGGATTAAGCGGCAAATAATGCTGGAACATCAACAATAGAAAAAGAAAAAACAAGCCGATTCCGTTAAAAACGAACAACGATTTACTATACTCTTTCCAATCCATCTCTTTTTCAGGATAGATCCCAGACAGCTTGTAAAAAAACCGCTCAATGGGTCTGAGTAATGGATCAAGGAACAATGGCTTTCCATCATAGACACTAGCGCAATAGATACCTAACGGCTTAATGACAATAGTCAGTACAATGAAAAAAATAAGAATTTGGAAAAAATCAAAAATGATTTGAATAGTATGCATTGATATCCCCTGTATTCATGGACTTATCTGTTAATGCACAATATTCAACACTAATTAGTCATATCTGGATCGGGGATTATAGTACAAAACTATTGTTTTGACGATAGGGAGATTTCAAAAAAGCAAATTTTAGAACTTTTGTTCGAGTGCCAAACATATTTTTCCAGTTCCGTCCAAGCCAGACCTAAAGGTCATTCTGTTCTTATGCTCATTATAAGTTTCTAACAGAGTTTCCGGTTCACTAGGGCAAAGGGCTTGAACTAATGCTGATGCTCCGAAATAGGCTCCAAAATAATAATTATAATTACTGTCATTAGTTCTGCTATCATAAGAATAATAGTAAGAAGAATTATTATTTTTTATGGGTCTGGCTATTAAATAATAGGCGGCAAATATACCATCAAATATTGCTCCGGCAATTCTGTTGTTTTTGGCATTATTTGCTAAATATATCAAAGAATTATAGGATGATTGCTCTCTGCTATCTGAATCTTTACAATTTTTTAATTTTTCAAATTCACGCTCTGGTAAAGTTCTATTAACAAATATTTCACATAGACCATAAGTTAATATCGCTCCACCAACATAATATGGAGTTAGATTATAAGTCTCCCCATTAGGTATCAATATTGTAACTGCTCCTAATGTCGAAATAAAAGAACCTCCCCATACACGTGAATTGCTCATTTTATCATTATAAGAAGATAATAACTTTTCCGCTGAAACCATGTTTTCTGTTGCTGAAACAGCATATCCTCCCACTAACAACATCATAATCAAACTAACAATTAACTTCCGATTTGCCATCTTCATTGTTTGCTTTCCCCTTTAGTTTTTATTGTTCTTTAGCTTTTTTCTGCTGGTCATAGATCAAATATTTACCGACCCCGTTTTCTGTTACCTTGACTCTCCGGGCATTACTATCACAGAACAACCACGACTAAATCCGAATACCCATATCATTCTATTATTATCTGATAATATCTTTGTAGCGTCAATCAAATTAGCTGGAATATCCCTGGCTATTTGCACCCTTTTCGTCAATCGACACAAAAAGTTTGCCCCCAAAAAGGCTTTCTCCATCTGCGCCGATTACCCAATTCAAACAGCATTTTCCGCTAGGGACACTTTATTCATCTTGTACTCTATTACCTCTGAGCCTTTAATAGCTGATATAAATACCATAATACTGAGACATTGGTGGAATCACTGACTCTTCGAAGCCACAAAAAGACATTGCAGGATAACAAAGTATGTACTATATTCCCCTGGTAATAACAGCCATACCGGCAACTGAAGAAATACATTCAGGGATTAAGGGGGGGATAGTCATGGATAAGAAAAACACGGTTGGGGATCAGAATATTTTTGCTAATAGCCCGCATAACCTACAAATTAGCGCAGCTTATAATACATTCAAAAATACCTACATCCCGGAAGATGGGTCGCTAATAGATCTAATAAACTCAGAAATCGGACTATTATATAAATATATCCTGGTAAGTAATGAGCTCAGCAGTGACGACAAAGAACTCATGAGTGAAACACTTAATTCGATCGCTGAACAAGTAAAAAGCAACAAAACAAACAGGCTCATGATAGAGGGTTCATTAAACAGCATTAATGATATCGCATCAAAAACATCTGATATTGGAGAAAATTCCCAAATTATTATCTCTAATATTATTAGTATGTTCGGATGGCACTGATACCTGAAATAAACAAATATCTAGGCAAAAAACTATAAAAAATTGACTAATAGCTTTCTATATCAGAAGTAGAACTACTATCATTTTTTATCGTTGGCATATATTCCGGAGTATCTGTATTAATAACCGTATTATTAGTGCTGTTATCATTATTTATAACAGTAGAGTTATTTGTTTGTACAACTGAGTCATTGATAATCTGGACATTATTGTGCCTTCGATTTAAACCTGGATTAGTATGTGCAATAACTTCCGACTTAGTATTATCAGTAACGATATCAGGAGGTATCTCCAGATAGTTAACAATATGCTGCATTATCTCTTTGAAAACAGGTGCAGCAGCAGTACTTCCCCATATTGTCGTTGTAGGATCATCAATAATTATAGCAAGCACCATTTTAGGTTTGTCCTTCGGTAGCGCACCGATGAATGACGCGATATAGCTTCCGCGCTTGTATCTCCCGGTATTCGGGTCAACTTTCCAAGCCGTTCCGGTCTTACCAATTACGGAATATCCTGGAATATCTGCCGATGCGCCGGTTCCATGAATAACAGCCTCTCTCATCATATTTCGCACTTTTCTGGCGCTCTCTGATTTAATGACCCGCCTTATTTCAACTGTGGGGAACGTATGGACGTACTTTTCGTCATAACTTGCAATTTTCTTCACTATCTTAGGTTTGAGAAGAACTCCATCGTTACATATGGAAGAGATTGCATTAATAATCTGCAAAGCAGTAACGGAAACTGCATGACCAAAGGGGATAATTGCCCTATCAGACTCATACCATGTTTTATAGTTCCTGAATATACCCATTGATTCAAAGGGAAGATCGATCCCTGTGCGCTGACCTATGCCAAAACTTTTTACCTTTTCATAGAAAACCTTAGGAGACATCATCATTCCGATTTTCGCTGTCCCGACATTAATCGAGTCACGTAATATCTCCGTTGTTGTCAGAACTTTAGTACCGCCGGAGGAATGAGCTTCCCTTATTACCCGGCTACCAACTTCCAACGTAGGAGGACATGCAATACGGGTATTCTCGTCTACCACGCCTAAATCAAGAGCTGAAGCAATTGTAACAACTTTGAAAGTAGACCCCGGTTCATAAACAAGGGAAATAAGATCATTCATCAGTACATTTCTATCGTATTTCATGTAATTGTTCGGATCAAAGGTAGGATAAACAGCCAAGGCCAGAATATCTCCGGTCTCAGGTTCCATCGCAACAACCATACCTCTTTCCGCATTAAAATCTTCAACCGCTTTTTTTATTGCCCGCTCAGAAACAAATTGAATGTAATTATCTATTGTTAAATAGATATTCTTCCCATTTTCAGGGTGAGTGAATTTTTTGGTATGTGTAAATATCTCGTTGCCTTTTCTGTCATACTCAACTAATATCTTCCCGCCTTTGCCCTTCATATCATTATTGAAATTATACTCGATACCGGCAAAACCCTCATTATCCATTCCAACGTAGCCTAAAATATCTGAAGCACAGGTACCTTTAAGGTAAATACGCTTATCTTCACGGCTCAGCTCGAATCCATAATATGTTTCTCGCTTTATTGTTTGCAGTTCTTCATTGGAAATATTCTTTTTGACAGTAAAAAAATCGTTTATTTTTTTTAAGTTGTTCAAGATTTTGGCATAATCGACATTGAGAGTTTTCGACAAATATTGTGCATATCTTTCTTTATCTTTCACTTCAGAGGAATTAACGTAGATATAAGGTTTTTTGTATTTATCGTAGGCAAAATAAATACCTTCATACTTAAGAAACCGAAAAGCTTCCTCTTCTTCTTTGGTCAACTTTCTTTTAATCCAGGTGAAGGTAAAATCGACACTCAAATCTTTTTCAATTTTCTGAGGCAAAACATGTATAGCTGCCGATAAATTATTTATCTCAGAAGAAGTTAATTTTATGATCTTCGGATTTCCATAAAGTGAATATGAATCAATACTGGTAGCGTATAAATTATTATTTCGATCAAAAATATTGCCCCTATTTGAATTAACAACAACAGCTCGCCTTTGTTGAGCTTGAGAAAGAGCAAGAAACTGTTTATGATGAATGACTTGGAAATAAAACAATCTTCCAATCACAATCAATAGGAGCATCATAAAAAAAGCCAGAATAAATACGATTCTTTTCTCGTAAGTTTTTGTTAGATAGGTCTCTTCGTTTTCTGTGTTACTCATTTTATTAATAACCTTTTAAACAATTTAAGTCTGTAGTTCACCATAACGTTCGTTTCTTGGACAAATCTTTTTTCAAGTAGACGAATTTTTCCGGATACACCATATGAAATTGTTCATCAGCGATCTTTTCCAAATTTTCAAGATTATAGTATGTCTCTAAGCTAACATATAATTTTTTGTTTTCGTTTTGTACCTTATCTATTTGACGCTGTATCTTTTGAACCCTTAACGTAAGCTTCATATTAGTTTCTTGCTGAACAAGGACCATAATAGCCAAAAAGAAAAGAATAAGTGTCGCAACTACTCGTGCAATAAACACTAACCTTTTAGCTTTTCTTGAATAGTCATTCGCCATTTTACAATCTCTCTGCCACTCGAAGTTTCGCGCTTTTAGCACGTATATTTGCTTGTATTTCTTCTTCATCCGGAACTATTGGCTTCTTAGTAATGAGCTTAAGTACCGGTTGTTGCCCACATATGCATTTCGGGAATGAAGGAGGGCAAGTACAAACAATTGCCATTTCCCGAAAAAAAGACTTAACTATCCTGTCTTCCAACGAATGAAACGTTATTATCACTATCCTGCCACCAGGATTCAAAAGGTCAGTCACATCATGTAAAAACGTTTTAAGATCATCCAACTCTTTATTAACTTCGATCCGGATTGCCTGGAATACTCGCTTTATAGCAGTCATTCCTCTGGTTCCCTGCCCCAACACTTTCCTTATAATAGCAACCAATTCACCAGTATTCTCGATCATTTGCTTCTGGCGGGTTTTTACAATCTCCCGAACTATCTTCATCCCGGCCGGCTCTTCACCATACTCATAAAAAATTCTGACCAACTGTTCAGTACTGTACTCATTGATAACAGTCTTGGCAGTGACCAGCTGAGTGATATCCATACGCATATCAAGCTTTGCATTGCTGATATACGAAAATCCCCGTTCAGCTGTATCAATTTGATAAGAGGACATGCCCAAATCTAGTATCACACCATCAATCTTAGCTATCGAGTTATCGAACAAAACCTTTTTAATATTTGCAAAGCTGTCTTTTACTATAATAACATTCTTCTTGCCGGTAAAAATAGTTGTCGCATAAGCAATTGCTTCATTATCCTTATCGATTCCAACAAGAACACCATTATCTGCAAGCGAAGAGAATATTAATTGTGCATGGCCGCTTCCGCCAAGTGTCCCATCAACATAGACTCCATGAGGATTCACTGATAGCATCTCAACTGCGGAACGCAAAAGGACCGGATTATGTCCTAAATTCATAATATTTCTTCTCGTTTTTTATTGTTGAAGTGCTCCCGTGTCCAGGACATATTACTGTATTTTCAGGTAATGTCAATATTTTCCTATGGAGAGAGGTCATAATGGTTTCATAAGAGCCGCCCCAAAGATCTGTCCTTCCAAAACCTCCATTGGCAAATATTACGTCCCCACTAAAAAGTATAGTATCAAAAAGCAGAGAAATGCTTCCCGGCGAATGACCAGGGGTTAAAAGCACTTTAATCTGCTTATCTTCAAATTCGACGACTTCTTCATCATTGAGAAACTGATCAGGCTGAAACGGCACATACTTATCACAGAGATAACTCGACCAATTCATTACTTCAGCTATGAGCACCTTGTCATCATAATGCATATAAACAGGTATCCCGTATTTCTCTTTCAAAGGATAACATGCACCGACATGATCAAAATGGACATGAGTAATGATAATAGCGATAGGATGCAGACATAATGACTGCAGAGTTTTCTCAATATACGGAGATTCATCGCCGGGATCAATGATAAGGGCCTTGTCATTCCCACATTTAATGATATAACAATTAGCTAAAAGGTTTCCGACCGGAATACAATAAACATCGTTCTGTATGGCTAATAATTCTCTCATTTCTTTGGAAGTGACTCTTTAATCAGAATAATAGTGGATGTCGGAATTATTTCCCGGGGAATATCTTTCAAGTAGCTTTGAAGATAATTATCACCTTTTTTATTATTAATAAGTATTTCGCTAAGGAAATATTCAACACTATTGTCTGATGGGATATTTAATTGGGGATTAATAACATTAAATTTTTTAACCCTCATATCTGCCGGTCTATATTTTAAAGATCGGATAATATTATCGCTGTATTTGTTCTTAATCTCTTCTACTTTCAGTATAGTCTTTTTGACAATATTCTTACTTTCATCAGCTATCAGCACCCTCGCCCATAAGGTAGTCAAGTACGATGCAGCCGGCAATTCAAGAGTAACATTCGCTGAAACAGCTTTCCCATCAACTGGGATCGAAGCTAATTTTTCTCCATTATAGTTCATTAAATTTACAACATAAGCAGTATTATCCATACTCTCAAATTGGATATAATATTCCCATTTTTCAGGATTACCTTTAACCCATTTTACTAGGACATCGTCTCCGGCGGCTTTATTAACAACATTATTATCAAGTCCGTATGAAACACTTCGATACTCTATAAGGCGGTGTTCATTCACAGGAGCCGTCGAAACGCGCTCCTTCATCCCTTTTCCCCAGGAAACCAACGACATCCCTCCGTCTTTATTGACCTGTGAAAGATTAACAATTAGCACATTTTCTGATGGAAGCAAAGAAAAATCACCATTTGGCAGTTTTCCTTTCACAGGAACTTGACTGACTAACGTGGTATAGAATATCGGTTTTTTAGAATTCTGATCGGGACCTGTTTCGTTTGATACTTTTCCGCATGCTTGAAGAAAAATGACAGATACTGAAAAAACAGCTAACAGTAGAATATTATTATATCTCATGGTTTTCACTCCAATACCAAATAGCCTCACCAACGTGTTATTATTTGGACGAAAAATTCGGGTATACTTCGTTATAATTTTAGCATCTTTATTTGTTATGTGACAATAACTATAAATAAGAAATGCTTAATAACAGCAGAATTGGACCATTACTTTCAAATATTAACATCAATTCTCCTTGCACCTTTATTATATATGCAGTTAAAAAGTTTATTAGCCAACCGAGTGTCCATCGATTTAAGAATCAAATACTGCTCAATTGCAAGCTTTCGATTACACTGCAATATATATGTGATCCCAAGATTATAGTATGCCTTGGCATAACCAGGATCAATATTGATAACCTTTGAATATGCCTGGACAGCACATTCATAATCCCCCAGCTCATCATATGCTATACCAAGATTGAAGTAAGCGTGTGCATAATGCGGATTCAAACGAATTGATTCTTTTGCAGCAGCAACCGACTCTTTGTAGAGGCCCAATTCATTATAAATAATGCTCAAAAGGTAATATATGTTTGCGTTCTTTGGATTAATAGTTAATGCTTGTTTATAAATTTCAATTGTTTTTGGTTTGTTCCCGATATGATTATAAGCTAGCCCGAGAAAGTAATACAAACTGAGGTCGTTTGGTCGAAGTTCCAGAGCTTTCTTAAACATTTCAATAGCCTCGGCATAATGTCCTAATCCCTCCTGTGCTATCCCTAGATTGAAATAGTTATCCGCATTTTCCGGCTTCATTTCAACAAGCCGCGAACACATATCTAAAGATTCCTGGTAATAGCCAAGTTCATTACAGGCAATACTCCTAAGATAGAATGCTTCGTAATACTCAGGGTTTAATGTAATTGCCTGCGCACAAACTTTATTCGCTTCTTTATAATTGCCTGCAAGCCCATACGAAAGACCTAGATTATAATAATACTCCGGCACTTTTGGATTAATACCTATTGCTTGTCGATATGAATCAATCGCTTCAGGAATAAACCCCAGTTCATTATTTGCATATCCACGTCCGAAATAAGCGTCCGCATGCAAAGGGCTAAGGTTAATGACCATATTAAATGATTCTAACGCCTGTTCATAACAAGCCAGCTCATTATGCGCACGTCCCAAAGCAAAATGTGCTTTAGAATTCTTCTGGTTAATCTTTATAGCCTCAACCAAAACAATCCTGGCATCCTCGTACTGCCCTATAGCTACTAACAACTCTCCCAGTATTTCATAGCTTTTTGAGTTTAGGGGATATCTCCTTATAGCACTCCGGAGTATCTCGATAGCCTCCGTATTCTTTTCTAGCTTAATATATGCTTGAGCTAATGCATAGTATTCATCTACGATGTTAGGGTCATAATGCAAAGATAATCTATAGGCATCAACTGCCTTCTCAGCATTATGCATTTTATAATAATAGGTAAGTCCCATTAAATAATAAGCTTCACCATAATCTGACCTTAACAGGATAGCCTCTCGAAAAGACGAGATAGCCAATTCATTTTTGTTGAGCATAAGGTAGACGGTGCCGATATAATAATAGATTTCGGCGTCCGCAATGTTATTTTGTATAGCCCGGCTGCAAGAGTCTATGGCATCGCAGTATCTTCCGATAATACCGTATGCTACCCCTAAATGATAATGGACATCTTTATTTAGCGGCGAATATAATATTGCCTGCTTGAATAATTTTATAGATTCGCTATAAAGCCCTAATACGTAATAATATAACAATCCCAACAAATAAAGGGCTTCACTATAATCAAACTTAATATTTATGGCTTTGATCCAGGATTCTCTAGCTTCATTATGGCTCCCGAGAATAGCATAAGCAATGCCTATATAGAAATAGAATTGTGATTCTTTGTTGTTGCAAACAATGGCTTGTTTAAATGATTTAATTGCATCTTCAAATTGATTTAACTCAAGATACCTTAATCCGACATTATAGTGCACAAAAGCGTAATCATAGCTTTTTGACTGAAGCGTATTGTTACGCCCATCTCTGATCACTTTCCTCAATATCGATTCAAAGTGCATCTTGGCTTTCTGATTTACCGAACATAACATTATTTCGTTATATTATGCTTGGCTAATAATAGGCAAAGCCCTCAAAATTTGCAAGAATTTCTATTAAAGAAAATTTTCTTATAAGTAAAAGAAAATTTTCAAGAAAACAAATTTATATACAAAAAATTCTAAAAGGGATGTCGAATTATTCGAGAAGGCTGGTGATTTGTAACTACTGAGAGTTACCTCAATACAGAAAGTTTCTGTTTTTTGGTAGCTTTAGTCCCGTCAAGTGCAACCGCAGTTATTATATAAATATAGGTTCCATTGGCGACCTCATCGCCGTTTTCATCTGTTAAACCCCAATTCTTTTTATAATATGTATCCAGTTGAGAACAAACAGAAAACATCGTTTTAATCTCTTTTCCATACATATCATATATTTTTATGGTGACGTCTGCCGGTTTACCACCCAGATAAAATCCGAATTCAGTCATACTGGATGCAGGGTTCGGGTAATTCAGAACCTTCTCAAAAAAAAGGGGAGCGGCATTATTTATCGGACTATTATTATTATCGTATATCTTATCATTCCCTAATAATGCATAATAAGCATTCACGCCGTTAATCTTACCATAGCCAGTATACTTATCCCAGCCAGACAAGCGCGAACCGTTATTTTCAGGATCTACAATATCAGTAGCGTTCTGATAAATTAAGGTCAGTAAGCTATCCCTGTCCACCTGAGGATTGTTCCCAAGGAGAGTAGAGATAATACCGCAAACATAAGGTGCTGCCTGACTTGTTCCTGTCATCCTTGCATAACTGTTTCCAGGAAAAGCACTATAGATATCAACACCTGGTGCGGCAATATCCAGGTATGGCCCATAATTTGAAAAGTATGCTCTCCGGCTGTTATTATCAACTGCACCCACCGCTATCACTTCAGAAAAGGCAGCAGGAAACTGTTCAGTATCCCAATTATTATTACCGGACGAAGTAACAACAAACACACCCTTTTCATAAGCATATTTAACTGCTTCATAGAGGGTCTTCGTTGTCGAGAAATAACCCCAACTGCAATTAATTAATTTTGCTCCGTTATTGACTGCATAATAGATGGCGGCAGCAGCATCATATTGCATCCCTCGCCCCTGGCTATCAAGGAATTTAACCGGCATTATCCTGACATTGCTTGGCGTACCGGTTATAGCGATAGCATTATCTGCAGTTCTCAAGACAATTCCAGAAACATGTGTACCGTGCCCATATTCATCCAGAGGATTATGGTCCCCGCCGCTCCTGGTATAATTATAAAAATCATATCCGTTATAATCGTCGACATACCCGTTAACATCGTCATCTATACTGTTATTTGGAATCTCGTTCTTATTAATCCATACATTACTTTTCAGATCATTGTGAGTATAGTCAACTCCTGTATCGAGAACTGCAACAATTACTTCATTCTGAGTATTGCCGGATGCTGTTATTTTTTGGCCACCAAGTGTCACTGGAACTTCTTCTGCACACTTATAGATTGACATGGAATCCAAATAAACATAATAATTCGGTTCAGCATAAACCACTGAATCTGCTTTGCTAATCTCATCCCGGATCTTTTGCAGGTCATTATCCGCAGAAAACTCAAGCAAACACAGCTCTTCTTGTGTGCCCGCAGTCATCCTATCAATGCGTGCACTGCTCACCTGCTGCTTTGTCACTATCTTTCCTTTGTACTTATCAATAATATCAAAAATGGAAGATACAGAAGCGGTTTTTTTAGCAAAAACCTGACTCTTCATTTTAACTATTATCTGACCGGGAGCGTACTCCGGTTGATTTTTCTCAGCAGCCTGCGCCATAGAAGCAAACAGCAACACAAGTGAAAGAGCATATAAAAAACATCGATTATTCATTTATTATCTCCTAAAAACTTAATCCTACAGAAACCTTACTGATATTCCCCAAATTTTTATCAGTTTTTATCCCATAATCTATTTCCATATCGCTCATTCTTAATCCCATTCCATACGTAAGCGTATCATTCTTAAGACCTGCCATAAAAGAGAGATTACTTATCTGAAAATCAACGCCGTAACGGATCTCCGATTGACTACCTTGAGAAACTGCATCACATGCTACCCTTAATAAACAGTCATCAATTCGTTTTTCAATAGCAACACCGAGTCTCGTCGACATCTGAATGTAATCGCTATAGCCTGTATCCCAGGTGAATACAGTATTCCCGATGTCAAGAATACTCAACCCAACAAGGAAATTAGCATAAGAACTATCCACTTTATACAAAGCACCGATATCGTAGCCAAAGCCAGCGGATGATTGGTTATATATTTTTTGCTTCGTATATCTCAAGGTAGCCCCAAATGATATTGAATTATCAATTACATTTGCCCAGGATAACAATCCGGCAGCTCCTATATCGTTATAGCTGCCAATTTGATAAAACTCGTTATTTCCGATATCCTTCTGAGTTAAAGGAATATTGCTAACAACTTGGATAGGAACGACTGCGCTAACAACCCCCCATCCGGAAATAGGAAGCGCTACGGAGAAAGATCCCTGTAAAAATGAACCGGCATAGTAATCACTGTAACTGCTGTTTATTTTTGCGTTACTAATAAAGCCATTTGAAGCCGGGTTAAAATAAGCATACTCAGGGTTACCGTAAAGAGCTGTTCCGCATTCACCCATTGCAGCAATCTTAGCCCCGTAGCACTGATTGACAAAGCTATTATCAATCAATGCAGCTTGTGCATCATTTATTATTAGAAAAAGGGATAAAAGAATTGTAAAGATGATCATTGGGAACCTCTTATATTTTTCTCTACACATTATTGTTCCCAAAATAGATTTTTTCTAAACGTAATCAGAAAAGGAAGCCTAGGAATTTTATCCGTTTAAATATATAATGGTAGCCGGGAATTTGATGAATTTCCCGCTTCGGATCAATCATTGCTGATAAGCAGTACTCGTAATCATGGGTAACTATGAATAATAGTGATTGTCCGGCCTATATAATTTACAGGAATAGCAACTCAATTATTGTATGCTTAAAAGAAAAATATCACCTGGAATATTAGTATATTGTTTTGTAATTTCACTCTTTTTAGGGTTCGCTACGATTCTCTGCGCTTCAACACTTAACCCTATGATACATACAGGCTTAAACCTTGAATTTGTTCAGCAAGCAGGTTCGCATGCAAAAAATGCCAAAAGCAACAACGAATCAACAAAAAACTTAACAACAAGTACTGGAAAAACAACAGTAGACGTTGCCCGGCACGGGAATACTCAAGGAAAAAAGGTCTCCCTCACCTTTGATGATGGCCCGGACCCTGTCACAACCCCATTAATCCTCGACATTTTAAAAAAACATAACATCAAAGCAACTTTTTTTATGATAGGAGAGAAAGTAAAAAGGTATCCGGAAATTGCAGCCATGGTTGTACGTGAAGGACATGGAGTAGGCAATCACACGTACCATCATATTAATTTAAACAAGGCTTCTGAAGATAAAATCATTAACGAAATTGAATGGACTCAAAAAAGCATAAAAAATGCGACAGGAGTTACCCCCACCCTATTTAGACCACCTTTTGGCTATTATGATGACAATGCCTTAAGGGCGCTGAACAAAGAAAAAATGAAAATAATATTATGGTCAATTGATCCTCTCGATTATATACAAAAAAGAAACACCAAAATTATTAGCGAAGTAACAGACAAATTAAAAAAAGGCAGCATCATACTATTCCATGATACATCGAAGAATACGGCAAAATATCTTGATCTTATAATCAACGACATCTCTAACCATAATTATCAGTTCGATAACCTCAATGAAGCTCATTATTCTCCAATAATTGTAGCTCAAAAAGATTTCACAGCAAAGCCGGCAATCATAATAACCCCGCTATTATCAGACAAAAAGATAAAGCGATCCCCCCTTATCCAAGCAAACAAGATTTCCCCAGCGGCAAAAACCTGGAAACCAAAAGTAAACAGTCCTAATCAGACAAAAGAAAATGCCGACATGAATAAACTCGGAATAAAAGAAGTTAAGCCGGAAAAGCATTACCTCATCGAACTTCCCCAAGGAAAAGACCTCATCTCAACCTTAGTTCTGATTGCCAAAACCAAGAATATACATTACGGGAAATTTGAAATAGTCGGAACAGTAAAGAATGCCACCATAGGCTATTATACCCAAGAAAAAAACGAATACATTCAAAAAACAGTTAATCAGCCGACAGAAATAATTAGCTGTGACGGAAGCATCCAGGAACACAATGGCAATCACATCATCAGAGCCAGCATATCCGTATCCGATAGTAACAACACAATTCACAGAGGCCGGCTATTTAGTGGTACAATAATAATTAATGGCGAAGCTTACATTCAAAGCTTTAGATCAACCTCTCAAGGCAACCAGTAACAAATGGATAACATAGATAAAATCTACCAGGAAAAAAAAGATAAAATCGAGCCATTTGCCTTTAATAAGCAAACATCTGCTATTTTTGACAATATGGCTAAAAGATCGATCCCGCTTTATAATGAATTACAAGTTATCATAGCAAAAATTATAGTTGCCTCCTACAAACCTGAAACTTATTTTTATGATATCGGGTGCTCTACAGGCAATACGATCATCGAGCTGTTTAAGCATACAAATAACCATATAAAAATAATAGCCATAGACAATTCAAAAGAAATGATTGAAATAGCAAAATCAAAGTGTGCCATGCTCACGATCAAATGGATAAGTGCCGGAGTTGAGAACATGCCTTTCGATAATGCGTCTGTAATCAATGCAGCCTATGTTCTGCAATTCATACGTCCGCAAAAAAGAGAAAAAATTCTAAAGACCATGTATAAAGGACTCATTGACGGAGGCACACTGATCCTTTCCGAAAAAACCATTACCGGAGATACGGAAACCGACAATCTTTTTTCTGAACTTTACGATGAATTCAAGCTTAAGAATAATTATTCAAAGCTTGAAATAGAACAAAAAAAAGCAGCCTTAAAAGATGTTTTAATACCCTTTTCACAAGAACATTATGTTGATCTATTAACAAAGATAGGATTCAGAAAAATACATATTATAGTAAAATATTTAAACTTCATGACAGTGCTAGCCGTAAAATGATAGAAACATTTCCTCACGATTCTCAATTTCTAACAAACGATAGCAGAAAAACCCGATGGGCGGTTCCATACAACCACGAATGCCTCAACTCCCGAGTCGAAAATATCATTATTAGAAACAAACACATTATTGAAGGAAAAAGAATATTAGATCTCGGCTGCCATTTCGGAACATTTTCTTATGCTGTCCTCACTCACGGAGCAAACTATGTTTATGGGATAGATAGCGAGGAAAAACTTATATCCGAGGCATTACAATTTTTCAAGGCCGGCAAAATTGATACAAACAGATATCGTTTCCAGCAAGGTGACATAATATCTATTTTAGAGAAGATGACGCCAGGTGAATTCGATACGATACTATGTCTGGGCATTTTTTATTACGTTAATGATCCGCTCTATTTACTACGGCTCATGAAAAAAGTTGCAAAAAACATTATCATCGATACTTTTACTGCTTATTATGCGGCTGTTGTTTCAAAAGACGGGACCGAAATAGCCCAATATACGTTACCAGAAACGTTTAATCTTCCAATCGTTGTTTACCCGATGACCCAGGCTCAAAAAAAAGACTATACACTTAAACATACCTTTAGAAAAAAAGACCGAAATAAACCGCTCAGTTTACTCACATTACCGACACTGAAAGCGATGGAAAACTTTTTAAATTTATGTAATTTACAATATAGAGTATTGCCGTGGGATGCCTATGTCGTTAATAATTATCAATGGCAGGATTTCATTAATCCCGGAGTAAAAAAGTCTTCCCACTGGGCAGATATCTACCACTCGAAAATCAGGGTATCATATTTGATCGAGCAGGGATAAATAACTTTCTTTCTTATTAAGCTTCTCTAACAGCTTCACAGTATCAAATATCATAATCTCCTGAAAATCTTCATGAAATGCTATATCTGAAAGGACCGAGATATTATCGTCTTGATTTATGCTGGTTACTTTCTTGAGATCCTCGTTACGGCTGCGGATTATTTTGTATACTTTATGGCACAATATCCCAAAGTAATTATTGTGATGGCCAATAAGAAGTATTTTGAAATTAACATCTGACCTTCCACCCAAAGTATGTGAAAGGTCATACACTGGAACTGCCTGTTCCTGATATGTGCAATAACCGGATGCACGAGAATTTTGATCAGGAAGAACAGCTAATTCAGTAGATTCCAGAATCTGATAAATTTTATTTACTTCGATTCCGTAATAGCCTTTATGATCATTTTTAGCGTCATCAAAGTAGACTGACAAAACGATATACTCACGCACATCCTCGTGCATAAATCTCGGTTCATACGAGTCTTCTAAAATAGACAGCCTCCTGTAATCCTTTAAATGCCTGTCTTTAAAAACAGGAACACTTATAGAATCCAACCGATCAAATATTTGAACGACATCTAATAATAAAAGAATAGAGCCATCCCCTAAAATAGAAGTTGAATTAATGAACTTTAGCTGGGTAATCAGCTCATTAAGAGGTTTCATTACTATTTGCTGGCGCCTTTCGATAACATCTACACTAATTGCCATATAATTATCAAAGATCTTGAGCATAATCGTTTTAAAATTTTTCTCAGTCCCAATTGTTTTAATCCCAAGTACATTTCTCATGTATATAAAAGGGACCAGCTTATTATCGTATTCGATGACCTCTTTATTCTCAACTACAAAAATATTAAGGGGACTCACGTCAATAACTTCCACAATAAATTCAACAGGTATCCCCAAACTATGGATATCGTTACTAACAATCAAAACTTCTCGTATTGTAAGCGAAGTTGGCAGCGACATCACGAATTTCGTCCCGACATTCTCAATACTGAACAAAGAAATCATCCCTTTGAGATTATGGATATTAAGTCTAACTACATCCATTCCGACACCTCTCCCGGAAATCTCAGTTGTCGTATCCATAGTACTGAATCCAGGATAAAAAATTAAATCGCAGATCTCTTTATCAGAAAAACTCGCAGCTCTGTCTTTGGTAACTATGCCCTTTTCCACAGCCTTTGCAAGAACTTTCTTCCGATCAATACCCTTGCCGTCATCCTCTACTGTAATGATAATCTGGCTACCTTCAATTTTTGCATCGAGTTTTATATTTCCTTTTCTTTCTTTCCCTGCTTTCAGTCGTTGCTCCGGTGACTCGATACCATGATCAACACAGTTCCTTATCAGATGCATAATCGGATCAGCAACTTCTTCATAGATACTTTTATCTACTTCGATGTTCTCTCCTGAAAATTCGAAACTAATCTCTTTCCCTGTCTGACGAGAGAGAGCTCTAATAATTGTCGGATATTTTTTGAAGATGCCGTAAAAAGGAATCATTCTGGCTTGGACAATTGAGGCCTGAAGAGAAAGTATCAGTGCGCTAAAAGTATCCAGATTATTAATGAGCTCCTCAGAGTTTCTTTCCGACATCAATTTATCATGTCGAACAATATTAAGCACCTGTTTGAATTCACGACTTAAATTATTGTTATGAATATTAACTTCACCAATAAGATTAACAATATTATCAAGCTTTTTAGAATCAATTCTAAGCGATTGATTCTCGCGAACTACATTCCGCCTTAAGGACTTTATTGATTGCAAATCATTAGATTTTTCAGATGTTACTTCCTCTTTAGCGACAGGATCATGATTACTAGACAATGCCTCTTTTTTCCGGTTTATATCCCCTCCCGAGATAGATATTTCATCAAGCTTAGAGAAATAATGGTCGAGATTACCCTGATCATCTTTCGGGTTATGGATTGAATGGATGTATTCCTCTAGCAGAGTAACACCTTCACTCAATACATCGATAATTGAAATTGAAGGCTGTAATTTATTTTTCCTGAACATATCCAGGACCGATTCCATTTTATGGGACAATTCTTTAATTTTACCAAATCCAAGCGTCGCAGCATTGCCTTTTATCGTATGAGCGGCCCTGAACATTTTATTAACTATATCGATATTTTGAGGATTATTTTCGAACTCAATAAGGTCATTCGCAAGCTCATTGGTAATATCAGTCGATTCCTCAACGAAAAGGTCCTTCAAGTTATTGCTAAAATCTTTATCAAATCCATTTTCACCGATATTGTCGACAATCTGAGCCTCAGTCGGCAGTTCCGGAGTATCCGAAAAATATGTTCTCACTTCGTTAAAAATAGCTATAGGTTCTGAAGTGGATATGTTCTCATTTATCAGGGTAAGGGCCCGGTCGATTTTTTCAATAAACTGTTCTGGCAGGTCTCCGTAGATACGACTAAATTCCTGGAAAGGAAATACAGCTAATTTCTCATAAATAGCAGATAATTCAACATATCCGGAAATACGCGCAGCTCGCAGTGCAGCATTAATTAGTTCATGCCATTGTGTGTTATACTGCCTATCGGTGAGATTCTGATTTTTACCGATAAACTGTTTGATATTGAGGAACTTATCGTAGTTATCCTCAATAAAAAACTTCTCGAAGTTTTCGCCCATAGTTAACTATCTCGATTTTTTATAGAATTAATTAATTTACCTAGATCCAATACCTGGATATTCCTACCGTGGACATGCACAATACCAGAAAAATATTCTCGTATCGATTGATTAATATTTCTGGGATATTCATTGATATCATCCTTATCGACAACCACAGGCTTACTTAACTTAGAAATAATGATTCCAAACAAAATAGAATCTTTATTGATAAAAAGAATTTTGCTTATCGAGTTATCCCAGGTCAGCTTAAAAAATTTAGACAAATTAATTATCGGAACTATGTCTCCTCTGAGATTAACTAATCCTAAGATATATTTTGGCGCATTCGGAAGCAGAGTAAATGATTCAAGACAACTCGTTTCTATAACATAGTCTATGGGAATTCCTATCTCCTGCTGACCTATAAAAAAACAAAAAAGCTGCATATTTCCACTTATCCTTTAATATGTATAGATAGTAACAGCTATGCATTCTCTATTTCGAACTGTTTAACAATATCTTGTAGCTTGTCAGCGATGACGCCAAGAGATTGAGCCTGAGTATACGAACTCTCTGAGCCTGCTGCTGTTTCTTCTGATGTTGCGGCAATATTCTGTACTGCTTCATTTATTTTTTTGCTTAACGTGACTTGTTGTTCACTGACGATATTTATATCCTCAATATTTTTATAAACTTTATCAACATTAGTACTTATTAACTTCAGGGCATTGCCTGAGACTTCCGCACTCCGAACACCCTCTTCGACTTTCAAAACACTTTTTTCGCCAATTTTCATAATCGAATCTATTTCTTTTTGAATATTTTCTATCAATTCTTCAATTTCCTTAGCACTGCGCGCCGAACGGTCCGCCAGCTTTGCGACCTGGTCAGAAACGACAGCAAAACCTTTGCCTTGATCTCCGGCTCTCGCTGCCTCAATTGCTGCATTAAGTGCCAGCATATTTGTCTGATCGGCAATAGTAGAGATAATCTCAGTAATGTTATTAATCTTTTTAGACCCTTCGGCAAGTCTTTCTAAACCTGCAACCGATAACTGTGAAATCGTCTTAATATCATAGATCTCTTGAATGGTTCCGGTTACCGATTCATTTCCCCGCTGAGCGGAATCAAGAGTATTTTTAGAGAGTTCATAAGATGAATTAATAAATTTAGATATATTATCTATTGATTTAGATAATTCCATCACCATATAGGAAGTCTCTTCGAGATACTTCGACTGGTTACATGTACCTGTTGATATTTGTTCAGAATTAGCAATAGAATTCTTTACTGCAATGTTTATATGTTTCGAGGATTCCTTTATATCAGTAACAATAAACTTAATGCCATCGCACATATTCTGAAAATCCATGGCGAGAGTACCAATCTCATCCTTGGCATTAAACTCGGAAATATCAATAATTGGAATCAACCCGCCGGACAGTTTCTTTACGTAGAGAGATATTTTCTGTAACGGATTTATAATACTTGAGAAAATAATTACCGACATCACTAACCCTATTAATATAGATATAAGAGTAACAACAATTGATATACTTGAAAACTTATTTTGAAGAAGTTCTATCCCGTTAATTTTTTTCTTCACATGATCCTGGTAATCAATTTCAATTTTGTCTAATGCCCTGCTCATAAGGTCATATTTATTATTAGCTTCGGTTTTAAGGATCTCAATATTTTGGAGCTTTGCGAGATATATCGGACGAACATCCTCTTTCTTTTCATTGTTCAATTGGTCTTCAAGTTCAATCCTATCTTTAAAAGCAAATAATAATTTTAAAACCGTCGCCCTGAACTGATCGTTATACATCTTAATATTCTGTATCTGAAGCGTCTTTACGTCCTCTTTCCCAAGCAAAACATTAAATTCTTCAACATTTCTCATCAGACGATCATTTTCTGCATTAAACTGCGCGAACGCTTTATCAAATTCATTTTTACTTGAGAGAATTTCCATCATAGCTATTCGTATTTTAAAGAGTTGTTTTGAACAATCCGAAGCCAATTTCGAGACTGGGAGTTCAACAAAAAAAATTGAACTGGTATTTTTCCTTACGATATTAGCCATGAGAATATTGAACAAGCTCACAATAAGGATACAGATAATAATGAAGGTAAAGCTAAGAATAATTTTATTTCTGACCTTCATAATTTTCAGATGATAAAAGGGATTTAAATATTGTAATGCATTCATAATACCTGATTTTTTTTTAGTCATATTTCTATCCTTTTTAAGTTTTATTTATGGCTCACATCTAATAATTTACAGGAAAGAACCGATTATATACAAACACAAAACTGCTCACACAATGATTCATCATTATGCAGCTAATCTTATATATAAAGTCATATATTTTATTATGCTTATAAGGAATCTAGATGTCAAGAAATCAATCTTCGAAAGGACATTCCCGCCCAAAGTCCGGAATATAGACAGAAGAACTAGTCAGTTCCTGAACAAGGATATTAGCAAAGCCTTTTTTTATGGCATAATCAACAACTTCCTGATATTCCTGCGCTGAAACTTTCCGGCTAAGCTCTTCGTATTCGGATGCACAGAACAACGGATTATACTGTCCCATAATACAAAGGTGAATATCAGGAGAAAGCCAAAAGAGATAATCGAACGTTTCAAACGAAGAAGCTCGACCGTTTGGCAACACTAAATGCCGGACAACCATGCCTTTCCGGGCAATATCATTATCATCACAGGCTAAAAGGCCAACCTGATAAAACATCTCTCGAAGTGCCTTCCGTGATGAGGCTACATAATTCGGCAAGCCAGAATATTTAAGAGAATAAATATCCTCCCCATACTTGATATCCGGCAGGTAGATATCAACAATTCCATCGAGTAACCGCAGTGTTTCGATAGAATCATAGGAATTGGTATTATACACCAGAGGAATAGACAACCCATTATCTGCCGCTAGGGCAACCGCCTCGACTATCTGAGGTATATAGTGTGTTGGCGACACCAGATCAATATTATGACACCCTCTCTTCTGAAGTTCCAACATACTCTGAGCTAACTGGCCTATCGATAGTATGGAGCCAAGATGCTCGTGACTTATCTGATAATTCTGGCAGAACACACAAAAAGAATTACAATAAGAAAAAAATATCGTACCAGCACCATTTTTGCCAGTCAAAAAAGGTTCTTCACCAAAATGAGCACAAGAAGAAGCTATATATACGTCACTGCCTGCACCACAAACTCCAACCTCGCCCAGAGATCTATTTGCACCGCATTTATGCATACACAAACTGCAGCTGCGCAACTGTTCATTCAGCAGACGGACTCTGTTTAATAACTCTTTCTTAGATAAAGATAGATATGAGGGGATCATTTACCACTTACTTTTTAGTATAATAACATCAATTCGATACCAGCTGTCTTGGTTAGTGACAGGTTACGAGTGACTGGTAAAGGGAAACTTGTCCCCGATAGCTTAATGCCTGTCACTCGTCACTTGTCACTGTCATTAGACAGCTTATCATATTATCTCAACAAGATTTATTTCAAAAACCAAGTTTTTTCCTGCCAGAGGATGATTTGCATCTAACGTAACAAAACCATCTGCGATTGCAACAATAGTAACCTTAACAGGATACCCGTCAGGTTGTTTAACCAGCAAGACCTCCCCGATTTCAGGCTCAATTTCCGGCGGAATGTTTTCCTTTTCGATATCAATAAGTAAATCTTCTCTTGGCTCACCATATCCCTCAGTTGGAGATACAATTTCGGTTTTTGATTCTCCGGGACTCATTCCAACCACAGCCCGCTCAAAGCCCGGAATCAGGTTCCCTTCGCCAATAGTGAACTTTAACGGTGTTTCATTTATCGAAGTATCGAAGACACTCCCGTCTTCAAGCCTTCCTACATAATGGACTTTCACAGTATCACCGGTTTTTGCTTTTTTCATAGTTGCCTCCCTTCATAGCTTTAAAATATTAACCCAACCTTTCTTTATCCGAACATTACAAGAGCACTGCAAACCTGAATCCAACCCTCCAGTGGTAATTGACAATTCTATAATTGCTATCAACAAATATTACTTTCCTTTACAAAAGCCACTTACCTTTCCATCGCACAATTATAGTAAGCAGATAAAATATTACGCCCCTTATCAGCTGTTATCTGGATGTATTTCCAACATATTGATTAGTGTAATTCAGTCGACAATTACAAATAAGATATAACATCTAGCATAATCGAAGGTAATTGCTATGAGTTACTGGTGATTAGGTTCATTCCTATTACTAATGTGATGGGCCAAGTATAGACTCCGGGTTATATTTGTCAATATTATAGTTTCTCGGCAATAGCGAGATTATTGACATAGTAAATAACGCTCTCAATCTCCAAAACAATATTTACATTATTAATTACTACGCTATCAGGTGCTTTCAATCTTATAGGAGCGAAATTCAGTACTCCCTTGATCCCCGACAAAATCAAAGAATCAAGGACTTGCTGAGCAGCCGTATCCGGAACTGCAATAATAGCTATTTTAATATTATTATTTACGACATACTCAGAAAGAGTTTTCACATGCATAATGGGAAGGCTATCATTAATTGAGTATTTTTCCGGTTCGATATCAAACCCGGCAACAATCTTAATCCCTTCACCTTCAAATCCATTGTAATTAATAAGGGCATTCCCAATATTCCCGATACCGACCAGCACTACCCGGTATTGCTCTTTCTTACCAAGAATACCATTTAATTGCTCGATAAGTTCATTAACTTGATATCCGCCCTTTTTGCTTCCTTTAATACCAAATAAAGAAAAATCCTTTCTTACCTGAGATGATTTCACCCCTACCGCATCAGCTAAATTATCTGAAAAAATTTTAACAAGCCCCAAAGCACGCAATCTATAGAGAGCATTTTTATATTTCGAGAGCCGTTTAATGTAATTTTTACTAATAATCATTTATTCCATCACTCTCAAGCAAAATTACTTAGAATAATAGTAACAATTTGATATTTTTTTGTCAAAGGATGTACTATTTTCTAGAAGCATTAAGCATAACAAACATGGCTGTAATAAATATAAAGCTACTTATTTATACCCGCAAATCAATTAATCACCAAAACAAGCGCCACACAAATACAAAACAAATATAATATAATTGAAGCTTAATTTATTGATATTAAACAATATTGATAACCTAAGATAACAACACGCCATTAGAACCAACAAACAAAGCTCATACACGATATGAGCATTTTATTTTATTAATAAATTTTTCAACAATATTTTCTTGATATAATAATTATTGAGCAGTCTTGCTCCCGCTAAAAAGCATTTACATATTTATTAAAATGTATTATATATATGGCAGTTTTTTAGGGGATAAAATACAGGGGGGAATAAAATGTTCGAAATGTCGGAGATATTATATAACTTTACACCAAAAAATAGCAATTTCGATATAAACAAAGAAATCAACTACACAGTCAACAGCAGCTTTTTCCCGAAATTTGAAATCAAGCACAAAGAAAAACTGGCGATCAATCCCGCAATAAAATACAAACAGAATATCCTTGCAGAAGAAAAGCTCATTACAGCTTCAAAAAATGGGAACACCACTCTCATCACCCAATTACTACATAACAAAGTCAACATAAACACAGCTTCACCGGACAACTGGACGCCCTTAATGTGGGCAGCGTTTCATAATCATATTGCCGTCACTCAGCAGCTATTACAATATGGTGCAACGATAAGCGCACAGGATCACGACGGATTGTCTGCAATTGCTATCGCGACACAAAAAGAAAACAACCAGATAGCACAGCTTCTGATAAACAGTGGTGCCGATTTAAATATTACCAATAATTACGGAATAACCCCGTTAATGATCGCAGCCACCGTAGGGAACAAGGAAATCGCTAATCTTCTTTTAGAAAAAGGTGCCCGCACTAACCTCAAAGATAACTACGGCTGGACAGCACTCATGTACGCGATCATCAACTCCCACTTTGATATCGTTGAAATGCTGATCCTGAAACAAGCAGAAGTAAATCAGGTATTCCCAGATGGCAGCACAGTATTAATACTAGCAATTAATTCAAATGCGGATACAATAAAGCTGCTCATTGACCATGGTGCAAATGTAAACATGAAAACCAAAAGAGGATTGAACGCATTAATTATTGCCGCTCAGCAGGGAAAATTAGATATAGCAAAAATACTTCTAGAGAAAGGCGCGCACATTGACGACAAAGATGGAAATGGCGCAACCGCATTGATAAAAGCAGCTAGCAATGGACACACAGAAATGGTTAACCTGCTGCTTAGCTACAATGCAAACCCTAATACAACAACACTCTTCCCCAAAGAGACAGCACTAATAGAAGCATCACGTAACGGTCATGGGCAGATAGTGCATCTTTTACTAGCAAAAGGGGCCAACCCTAATTTCGTAGGTGCCTTAGGGAAAACAGCTGCTGCCTGGGCAAGAGAATTCGGTCACACCTCAATAGTAGAATTACTCAACACCGCAAACACTGGGACTATCGACCTGAAAGCGTAACAAAGCACGATCAATCGCTCCCCAATAAATGGGGAGCTGACAATCTTTGGCTTGTTTTATCATTCGGAAAGATCACAAGCATAGAAAGGGCTAACACTGCAATTGCAGTAGTTTCAGCAATTCCGTCTATCATATTTAGATTGAAATTGACATTGATACGGGTAAGTTATATACAAATAAAAAATCTAACGGACAAGGACTGAAGGCTCATGGTTTTATGGTCACTCATATTTGTTATATCAGCGTTCCTCGCCTATATTTTCGGATTTACCGGTATTGGCGAAGGTGTAACTATCTTCTCAAGAATATTGTTCATTATCTTCATGGGTCTATTTGTAATCGTATTAGTAGCCAGCAGGAAACCACCAAACCCTTATTGACCGAAAGCAGCAAGTATCTCTAGCAGTTCCTGAGAAGTCTCTTCCTGACTTTTTCTCTCCCATCCGGTTAAAAATAGTCGTCAACAAAGCTCCACGAAATGGAAGTATTCTTAATTTCATCAATTTCCAACAGTCTAATTATAACTGCAAACATAAAAAAAAGTGTACGCCATTAGTTATTCAATAGTAAAGAAAAAAGTAGCCCCTTTCCCTACTTCACCGACCGCCCAAATACGGCCGCTATGCCTATTGATAATCCGCTGTACAATAGCTAGTCCGATTCCGCTACCTTCGAATTCTGCAGCAGTATGCAACCGTTGAAAAACGTTAAACAATTTTCCGGAATATTTCATATCAAACCCGACACCATTATCTTTTATAAAAAACACCGATTGATCTTCTTTGCTTACCCCGAATTCAATTCTTGCATTTGCAGTCCCTGAAGTAAATTTCCATGCATTTCCAAGAAGGTTTTCAAGCATTATAGCTAGCAACCTCTCATCGCCGTACACAATAATTCCAGGAGTAATAGAGAAAGATACACTTCTCTGCTTATCAGTTTCTTGAAACCTTAATAAAATTTCTTCCGCTATAGCACTCAAATCGACTTGTTTTCTAACAAGATCTTCACGAATTACTCGCGATAGCGCTAGCAGATCATTTATCAGATTGCCCATACGCTTCACAGCCATACGAATTCGCCTTACAACATCCTGCCCTTCTTCATCCAGTTGGGCAATATAATCTTCGAGCAATACCTGGGAAAAGCCATCGACACTACGAAGCGGAGCTTGTAAGTCGTGAGATACGCTATACGAAAAAGATTCTAATTCTTTATTAATAAGTTCAAGCTGCTTAGTTCGCTCTTTCACTCTATCTTCAAGCCTTCGATTCAACTCGATCACCTTTTTCTCAACGGTTTTCTGCTCAGTAATGTCCCGGATACTACCAGTAGTTGCAATAGGTCTTCCACTGGAATCATAGGTAACTGTCCGGCTATCGCTGTACCAGCGATATTCCGAATCCTTGTACTTCCACCTGAACTCCACAACAGAACGCACCGGCACATTCAGCTCTCCTTTGGCCAGCGATTCAAGCTCATGACTGACCGACTCCTTTTCATCAGGATGAACTCGCTCTATTATTCCTTTTATATTCATCTCTTGTATCTCTTCGAATGTAAAACCGAATATTGACTCACATGCAGGACTAATATATGAAAACCTGCCGGTTCTGAGGTCGTACATATAGAGCAAGTCGCGAGAATTAGCCAGGGCATTATTAAACTGAGAAACACTTTCCTCAAGAGCAACCTTTGCATTGTAGATCTGAATCAGATACCGATGTATTAAACCATAAAGAATAATGCCCGTGATCAAGACAAAAAGCCAACCCTTAACAGTCTGCATCTGAGTCAGCGATTCAGAATCACGAACTATATAAAATAGCAATTTATCAGAAAACAGTATCCACAAAGCGCTAAACACAATATATATGGCAATAATCTTAAATGCCCCATACATGCCTAGATTATCAACATCAGATATTTTAAATAAGTTGTTTCTTTTCATTCTTTTAATTTTTTATGCCTATCGATTTTTATTTAAAACATAAATTATAGATTTTATTATCACTTACCGGACAAAACAACAAGTTTCCCTTTTACTCCATGAACCCTGTTAAGCTTTTTATGCAACGATTCCTGTTGCGATCTATCCCCAATAAGCTCAAGAATAATCAACCCAAAATCTGAGCACATACTTTCATCTGCATCATGCAGTCCCAATCTAGTACGGATTATACACCCATACTCCGTCAATATCTTTTGGACTTCCACTGCTTCCTCAGACCTTTTATCAAGAAGAAATGGCAATATGACTTTTTCCATATTTTCTCCCCCCCTTTGATTGAAACCCGTTTTGGTCATTATATACAAAGACCGGGAAAATACCATGTTTAATAAACAGAAGAGCGCACTTAAAAAGTACGCTCTGCTAACACAACTATCCGTACGGGCGTACCGGTGGCACACCCTACAAATTTAAATATTACCGGATTGCCTGAGGACCTCTTTCCTTCGTTCTTATTCTTATCGCATCAGCCACGTCATAAACAAATATCTTCCCGTCTCCAATCTCGCCTGTATGAGCATTATTAACAATAATATCAATAGCCTTTTCTAAATTATCATCGCTTACTACACACTCTATTTTTACTTTATTAAGTAAGTTCAGTTTTCGTTCCGTTCCCCTATATACTTCAGTAAACCCGCGTTGTAGCCCTGCACCTTTCACGGCCGAGATTGTCATACAGGGAATCTCTGCAAGCACCAAGGCTTCCTTTATTGCTTCTAACTTAGATGGCTTAACAATAGCTTCAATCTTTTTCATCTTTGATTCTCCTTACTTTTTTTCAAAAGTTATATTATTCAAAAGTTGAATATGCTTCTATACCATATTCTGCCATGTCAATCCCTAGGATTTCCTCACTTCTATTGATCCTTATTCCAACGGTTTTTTTCATAATGGTCAGTATTACAAAAGTTAGAATAAATGAGAATAGAGATATTGCCAGCACACCAGCAACCTGTACCCCAAGAAAACTGGCATCTCCACAATAGAAAAGCCCCTTTTGAGTACAAAACAATCCTACGGCTATCGTTCCCCAAGTACCATTAACTCCATGCACGGCAATAGCGCCGACAGGATCATCAATTTTCAATCTATCAACTGTGTATACAGCGATATCAACCAGTACCCCGGCAACAAATCCAATTACTAATGCTGAGTTTGCAGAAACTATATTACATCCGGCAGTAATAGCAACTAAACCAGCAAGAACCCCGTTAATAACCATTGTAACATCTATCTTCTTATAACGTAATGAAGTGTAGAGCATCGTTGCAATACCACCCATAGCTGATGCCAGAAAGGTATTGGTAACAACTTTGCCAATCAAGTCCCAATTGCCGACGGCGGCTAGCGTCGATCCCGGATTGAACCCGAACCATCCGAACCAGAGTATAAAAGCGCCAACAGCTGCAAGAGGAATATTATGGCCCGGAATAGCGTTCGAAGAACCGTCTTTGTTATATTTGCCGATTCTTGCACCAAGGACTATGGCAGCAGCACACGCAGCCCAACCACCAAGTGCGTGGACCGCAGCTGATCCTGCAAAATCATTAAACCCTAAATGTGCCAACCAACCATTTGCATTCCATGCCCAACCGGCAGCTACAGGATAAATAAACGCAACAAACAGCAGAACAAACACGGCGTATGGCCATATTTTCATCCTTTCAGCAACTGCACCGGAAACAATCGAAATAGCAGCGACTGCAAATCCTAGCTGCATAAACCAATAAAGCGAAGTAGCTACAGTTATGTGGATTGAAGGAACTACAATCCCAAAACCACTCCCCATGAAACCATTGCTAACACCTTGCATAAGCGCAAAACCTATCGCATAAAACGCGATCCCTCCAAACATAAGATCAACAAACACTTTAGCCACAATACTTACTGCATTTTTGCTTCTGATAAAACCTGATTCCAGCAAGGCAAATCCGCCCTCCATCTGAAATATCAGCGCCGCACAAATTGCTACCCAGACAGTATCAATCGCCCTCGTTAATTCTACAATATTATCCATATGACGTTTCCTTTCTTCTAATAATGAATTACCTACAATAATACTTTCATATTTTTACATCGTCAATAAATTTTCAATATATTTTTGTAATTTTACATTTTTGTAGTTTCCAATTTTACAATAAACTATTTCTGAAGAGCATGATTTGCTATATTCATGTTAATTCTCCATTTTTTACCAGTCACATACCATCAATACCACAAAAAAAATTATAAAGGAGTAACTACATCCGGCAAATTTTAACCCAAATACTTATTTTGAGTAGGGGCCGTTCGCGAACGACCCTTACTATTTCGTAATTTTTTCGAAGAAAAAAATGCAGGAATCACCGTCAACGTATCTTCAGTGGAAATTTAAATAGAATTAACCGGGTTAAAGTAACAAGGCGTAAAGCTGACAGATTGACCAAACGATTATCGAACTAATATTCAGAAACAGAATAATAAAGAATCAAATTCGCGACAATAAGAACGATAAACCCCGCCAGCCCGGTAAGACCAACAGTCAAATCACTTCCTCCGCTTACGACCATGATCGATATCCCGTAGGTAGCATTGAGAGTACCATGCATAACCGCAGCGGCCAGAACAGATTTCGCCCGGAGTCGAATATAAGCGATAATCGGCGACAAAAGAACGGCCCAGATGGTCATCATATATATACCGGCAACCGGATGCTGCGGATAATTAAGACCATGCAAGACAAGCGGAGCATGCCATAACCCCCAGATAATACCGATAAGGAATGATGATCTCCAGAAGCCAAGCCCACCTAACTCTTTCTGAAGAAACCCTCTCCATCCCAACTCTTCTCCAAAAGCAACAACAGCATTAATTGTTGCTCCCGCAAAAAGCCCCTGGAACAGAGTCAGCCAAAGCGGATGAATAGTCATCGTTGCCATTTTATGACGTAATTGCTGCATTTGTTCCGGGGTAAGATAATGGCTGAACCTCTCAATCATACCTGACATATCGGGCGAAAAATGTACGCCCGGCAAAAGCAAAGCCACACCCAACGCAGCAAAAGCAAGTAATGCAGGCAATAACCACGCGGCAAGGAACCATTTGTTTACCTTAAAGGAAAGGCCATATTGTTCTTTCATATTTTCTTTATAAATATATTTCTGGAAAACAATCGTTACCAACATTGGAACTAACATATAAAAAAGTGATAGCATTAATGCAGAGCTGGAATTCCACTTTCCACCCCTAAGCATAAATATCACAACCATCGACCAATCAATCAGATAGGTCAGAACAACGAACAAAATCACTTTTTTTCTATTTACACTATTCATTAGATAGGTTTCCTTTCAAATATCCCGCCATTATTGTATTAAAAAAGGCAAATAAGGTCCATCGGGTTATTAATAAGCATTTTAGCACCATGAGAAAGCAACTCATGTTCGCTGCGAAATCCCCAGGTCACGCCAACTGCGTACATGCCTGCCCTTTTGGCAGTCATCATATCGATTCCGCTATCTCCGACATAAATAAACTGCTCAGGTTTAAGTCCGAGCAATTGCGATATTTCTATTGCTCCTGCAGGATCAGGTTTCTTAGGAACAGAAAGCCGCTCGCCGAAAATAGCGTCAAAATGATACATTGGAAAATAATTACAAATCATTTCCTTTGTATATTCATCGAATTTATTCGACAACACAGCAAGCTTTACTTTACGGGCGACCAACGCGTCAAATAGCTCAGCAATTCCCTGATACGGCTTTGATTTTTTCGAACTGCGATTAGAATACTCTCTTCTCATTCCTGCAATACACAGCCCTACCGTCAATTCTTCCCGGTGGTCTTCAGGAAGAGATTTCCTTACAAGCTGCTCCAGCCCTTCACCTACGAATTGCTTATACGCTTCAACATCATGAGAAGGAAATCCAAAGGATATCAATACAGAATTCATAGAATCTGCTATATCATCAATCGTATCGACAAGCGTTCCATCGAGATCAAATATTACTGCTTTATAATCCATCAACAATCCTTCGCGAAAAAATATCATCCTCGACAGCATTAACGAAACGCGACTCAATTAATGTTCCAAACAAGTCCCAGTCCGAGTAAAGAAACTCATTGAATTTATGGGCATCAACCTGAGCCATTAACAGAAATAGTATACATTATTATGCAAAATATGTTAACATGTTCATGAGTTTTGCTCTGCATGGCTTGAGGTTGAAACTTTATCGTATTTATCGGAGAAATAATGTTAATAAACACCTTCTGTCATATACCAAAAATCAGCGTTAATTCCGAGCAGAAAATATGGGATTCCGGTGTTTTATCCTGGAATGATCTTAATACAGATACTGGCAAAAAACTCCCGTTTTCACGAAGAGAAAAGCTAGCCAATTATACACAAGAATCGATGAATCATCTGAAAAATGATAATCCGGTCTATTTCTACGAACAACTCCCGAAACAATTGCACTGGCGTTTATTCCCGCACTTCCGAAAATCAGTAGCCTATATTGACATAGAAACAAGCGGTCTTTATTGCGACGCGAACTACATAACCTCTATTTCATTATATGACGGAAAAGACATATATTGCTATGTTAAAGGTCAGAATCTCGAAGATTTCCTGACAGATATACAGCGGTACAATCTCATCGTTACTTATAATGGCAAGTGTTTTGACGTCCCTTTTATCGAGAATTATTTCAAAACAAAACTACCGAAGGCACATATTGACCTTCGCTACATCATGCATAATCTCGGATATAAAGGTGGTCTAAAAGGATGCGAAAAACAGTTAGGCCTGGACAGAAAAGAACTTGATGGCGTTGACGGATATTTTGCGGTGCTGTTGTGGCAGGATTATCAGGTAAATGACAACAAAAAGGCACTCGAAACGTTACTCGCTTATAACATAATGGACGTGGTCAATTTGGAAGTCCTGATGGTCATGGCCTATAACCTTAATCTGGAAAAGACGCCGTTTCACCAGACACACCTGATCCCACGGCCAATACTCCCGGAAATACCCTATCAGGCAGATATCCCGACAATAGAAAAGATCAAACGCCGTCTCAGATAATTTTCAACGAATTCACAAAATAATCACATAACGATTTTTAATCCGTCATAACTTAGGTTCACAGCGTATTGAGAAAAGTATTCGTTCGATGGATCCCTCAGCATATTCTCCACCGCCTGATGCGAAAAATCATGGCAAATATGAGTAAAATAAGTTTGTTTAGGTTTAATGCGGTTTATGATCTCCAAACCTTGCCGGAGATTAATATGCGTACTATGCGGACGAAACCGCAGTACATCAATAATCAGCAGGTCAAGATCGTACAGCCGATCCATTGTCTCTTCCGGTATAGAAGAAACATCGGAAATATAGGCACAATTGAGAAACTTGTATCCATATATCTCTAATATTCCGTGATTTACTTTAAGCGGCTCGAATACTATTTCTTCTAATTCAATAGAAGTCTCAATAGCGACAAGATTAAGTTCAGAGATACCTCCGCCCTTTTGGATACAAGGGGAAAAAAGATAATTAAAAGTAAACTGCTTCAAATTCTCAAGATGCTCCTGCTTGCCATATACAGGTATTGGCGCACCTTGTTTTTTATTATAAACACGTAACTCATCCAATCCGGCAATGTGGTCGAAGTGATTATGAGTAAGGAGAACCGAATCAACCGTTTCGAGATCATGCCTGATAGCTTGATAGCGAAAATCCTTACCGCAATCAATAAGAATGTTCTTTCGATTCACCTTAATTAATAGGGATGCATTTGTACGATTATCTTTGGGGTCGGCAGAAACGCAGACAGGGCAGTGGCAGCCAACCATCGGGACTCCCTGACTAGTTCCAGATCCGAGAAATATAAGTTCTAGAGTATTCATCATTTACTTACATAAGCAGCAAACCGCTAGTAATAAACCTTTAGAACTAACGGCCTGCTACGATTAATTATATTATTTATAATGGATCACATTCACCGGGCACGATTCCGCCGCTTCTTTAATTTCGCCCTCATGCTGATTAAAATCCACTCCGGATTTAATTTCGGCCAGATCAGGAACTACAAACACTTCAGGAGCTGCTGCTTCACACGCTCCACAGGAAATACATCCGTCAACTATCCATACTTCAGAAATTGCCATGCATAATCCCCCTTTCGTTACTCACCGAAATACTTTTTTCGATATTCTTCAAATACTTCTATTGCTTTTAACCTGCACTTACCACAAGCAGTCGATATTTTAGTATGTTCCTGCAGCTTTTCGAAAGTATCTGAACCTTCAAGGACCTCTTCCTCTATCTCTTTGTCAGTGACATTAAGGCAATGACAGATAACGGTCGCGACATCTTTTTCGACCTTATCCCCTTGCCCGCTTTTCTTATAATAGTCATCAATAGCCTCACGCAAAGCTTTATCGCCTAAAACGGAACAATGAATTTTGTGTGATGGAAGGCCCCCAAGTCTTTCGAGAATCTGCTGGGGAGTTATTTTGTACGCTTTGTCGAGTATCATACCACCATCTTCAGTAAGCATTACTGACATCATCGACGTGCTGGCTAGAGCGCTGGCGCAACCATAAGTTTTCCATTTTAATTCCTTAATCCGATCACTCTCTTTATCAACTTTAATAACGACCAGCATCGCATCTCCGCATGTCGGATTACCGACATACCCTTTGCCGTCAGCCTCATAGGAATCTTCATCCTCTAAAACATTCCGCGGATTCGTGAAATGATCTTTTACAATATCACTATATGCCCAAGCTTCCTGTCCCATAGCTATTAACTCCTTATTATTTAATTCGCAATATCTTTTTTCCTCAAAACCCGGATCACTGTCAACCGTGATTTTCTAGCGGGACTTACCGGTTTCAACTGCTCTGGCGCTGACTGGGCCTTTATAGAGAGGAGACATCTTCCGCAGTTTACTGACAATTGCCGGCAGTTTGAGCAACACATAATCTATATCGGCTTCAGTATTATCTCTTCCCAGACTGAAGCGAATAGACCCATGAGCGAAATGTGGATCAAGCCCCATCGCCAGAAGAACATGTGAAGGATCGAGAGAGCCGGAAGCACAAGCAGACCCGGTCGACACCTCTATACCTTCCATATCAAGCATCAGCAGAATTGACTCACCTTCTATATATTTAAAAGATATATTCAGTGTCCCTGGCAAACATTCGGTTTCATGCCCGTTAAGCTTCACTTCTGGAATTGACTCAAGTATTCCATCTCGTAGTTTATTCTTTAATCTCAATAACTTTTCATTTTCCTCTTCGAACTCTTTTTCAAGCATTTCAAATGCCTTACCAAGCCCGATTATAGCAAGATTATTTTCAGTCCCGGCTCTTCGATTTCTCTCGTGGTGGCCGCCAATGATAAGCGGACAAAAATGAATACCCTTTTTGATATAAAGAACTCCTATACCTTTGGGACCATGAAGTTTGTGCCCTGAAAGCGACAACATATCAGCATCAATATCGACGATTTTAAAAGGCAGCTTTCCTACTGCCTGGACCGCATCGGTATGAAACACTGCTTTATGTTTGTGGGCAATTTCCGCTAATTTCTTTATGGGCTGAATCGATCCCACTTCGTTATTCGCATACATGATCGAGACAAGCCCCGGAGATATCTCTTTCTCAAGATCGGCAGTACGAACAATACCATATTCATCTACCGGCAGAAAAGAAACTTCCCGTCCGATTTTCTTAAAGTACATACAAGCATTTAATACTGAAGGATGCTCGATCGAAGTCGTAATTACTCTTCGCTTACATTCTGCAGCACAAGCTGCATTACAGCAATTAATCGTGTTAAGGGCAGTATTATTTGATTCCGAACCTCCCGCAGTAAAAATAATTTCGAGCGGCGAACATCCCAGGTAGCTGGAAATGGTCTCCCGGGACTTTTCTATCAACGACCGGGCTCTGCGTCCACTCTCATGAAAACTGGAGGCATTTCCAAAAATATCGATATTATCTGTCATGATTTTTTGAACTTCAGGGTGTAGGGGAGTTGTGGCATTATTATCTAGATAAACCCGTTTATTCATTTTAAATCTTTCCTTTTCATGATATACTAAAAAGACGAATATTTTTAACTCATGTTATTATAACATGTATCAAATAATTAACAAGTTTACGGAAACTAGCCCGGCTAAAAGTGAATAGCAATGAACGATCTGGTGAGATTCGGGGTATCAATAGAAAAAGAATTGCTTGATAAGTTCGACATACTTATTGACCAAAAAGGATATACCAACAGATCGGAAGCATTAAGGGACCTTATTAGAGACAGTCTTGCGCAAAAAGATCAGGAAGATAAGACCAAAGAATCAACCGGAACAATTTCCATTGTTTACGACCATCATACCCACGAACTGACACACAAGCTCACAGCAATACAGCACGACTACCATGAATTAATTAACTCGACCATCCATATCCACCTTGACCATCATAACTGCCTCGAAGTTATTGTCGTTAAAGGCCCCATAGCCCGGCTAGAGTCTCTGGCAAATAACCTGGCCTCCGTCAAAGGGGTAAAAACAGGAAAATTAACCTTAGCCATTTAACTTATCAATTTATAACAATCAAGAAAAATCTAGTCGCCGGCCTTGCATCCTTTGTAATAATTACCACCAGCTTAATATACGCTGACACAAAAGTACGTGTTACTTTTTTTAAAATTATGCTATCATAACAATGCTTTATTTTAACAAGAATGATGGTTTGCAACTTAAAATTTGACACTTTCTAGGAGCGACGATGCATATACCGGATGGGTTTTTAGATACAAAAACAATACTCCTTACCTCAACCTTATCCGCAGGTTATCTCGCCTATTCCCTAAAAAAAGCCCGAACGATCCTCGACAACAAAACTGTCCCGGTAATCGGATTACTTTCGGCATATATTTTTGCCGGACAGATGATTAATTTTCCGGTACTAGCCGGCACGAGCGGACATCTTATTGGTGCAACACTGGCAACAATAGTTGTGGGCCCAATATTAGCCTCGATCATCATAAGCGTCGTTCTCATAATCCAGTGCCTGTTATTCGGTGACGGCGGCATCACTGCACTCGGTGCTAATATTTTGTGCATGGGGATGATTGCGGTATGGACAAGCTACTTTGCGTATAAGGGACTTCACGCTTTCTTCAGTAAAGAAAAAACGGCCGTCGTATTATTTATCGCTTCATGGACATCGGTCGTCGCAGCATCAGCTATTTGTTCACTATTACTCATAACAAGCCATACTACACCGTTATTAAGTACGATTATTGCAATGGTCGGAATTCATTCGCTTATCGGCATCGGCGAAGGCATCATTACAGTTGCAACAACAAACGCTATACGAAAAGCAAAACCGGAATTATTATCCGAAGGAGTCCTATGAAAAAATTCATTTTTTCAGGTTTATTTGCATCAATAATGATTAGCGGATTGATATCCCCATTTGCTTGCACTGCCCCAGACGGGCTTGAATACGTCGCCATCGCAAAGAACTTCATGAGCAAAGCAGTCATAACCCCGGCAATTCATGGAATCCTCCCGGATTATACGGTTAGCTGTATTTCTAATTCAGGATTATCCACCTCGATAGCAGGTTTGACAGGAACTTTATTGACCTTTATTTCAGCATTGTTCATTGGTAAAATCCTGACAAAAAAAAATACCACACCAAAACAACTACAGGCAACGAAGGACTGACAGCATTGAAAACCAGCAGCACATCGTTATTATCTAGCCTAAAGGCTGAACCGAAACTACTGCTCTTTACAATTTATTTTATACTTAATCTTTCAATTTCAACCTTCACAATTAAGCAATTGATATTTAGTGCAGCATTAATCTTTTTACTATATCTGTCAAAGCAGCCAATACACTTTTATCTAAAAAAAATCACCCATATATTGCCTTTCCTTGCGCTCATAATATGCCTATTACCTTTTCGCCACGACCCGAATGCTCAGGTAATCGTCAATCTTGGCTTCATTAATATCTATGACAAAGGCTCACTTATCGCCGGATTACTATGCTACAAAGCAATTACTTCAATTATTCTTCTCCATCTCATCATTACAACAACTGAAAAAAACGACCTTCTTAATTTCGCTTGCAAACTTAGAATTCCGCATCTCCTCATAGATATCTGCATGATAGCCTGGCGCTATCAAGGCATTGTCCAACAAGAATACCTCCACATCAAAAATTCCACGCTGAGCAGAGGACTAAAAGTCTCCCGCTTACAATCGACAACGCTTTTCGGCAACATCCTGACCGGTCTGCTGGTAAAATCTCTCCATAAAGCTCATTACGTTCATTATGCAATGATCGCCCGAGGGTATCAGGTCCACAGACCGTTACTCCATAAAAAAACAAAAAAAAATCACATATCTTTCCGTGATATAATTTTTGCGCAGGCAATGGTAGGAATGTTTCTCTGCGGACTATTCCTATAACCCGAATAAAATTGACATAAGGCAATTCATGACAATTATAAAACTGAATAATGTAACCTATATCTATAGTGACGGCAATAAAGGCCTTAGCAACATCTCGTTAGAAATAAAAAAAGGAGAAAATGTTGCTTTAATGGGACCGAACGGTGCAGGCAAATCAACGCTTATCTATCACCTCAATGGCATTCTACCGGAAAAACACAATGAAAACATCATCATCGGCGAGCTTCCCATCAATAACAAAAACTTATCCGAAATTCGAGCTAAAGTGGGTATGTTATTCCAAAACTCCGATAACCAGCTTTTCATGTCAAGCGTGCGCGAAGATATTGGATTTGCTCCCTATAACTTTGGATCAAACGATATTGAAGCCAGGATAAACAATGCCCTGCTGATGACCGGAACCACTCACTTGCAACACAAACATCCTCTTCATCTTAGCTTAGGCGAAAAAAAATTGGTCGCACTGGCAGGAATACTGGCACAACAGCCTGAGATACTCGTACTTGATGAACCGGCAGCCGGCCTTGATCCCGGACAAAAGTCTACAACAGTGAGGCTCCTTAAAAATCTCACCTGCACCAAAATTATCGCAACACATGAACTTAACGTGGCACAATATCTATGCCAGCGAGTTATTATCCTTGAAAAAGGGAAAATTGCACAAGATGGCCCGATAGATATACTAAGGAATACTGACATACTAAAAAAATATAATTTACTGGAAGATTTCTAGTATCTCAAAATAAATCTCGTCAGATTAAGCTTTAATTCATAGCATCTTTACTAAACTGGTATTCTTCAGTCCGCTCCAATGCCTTTTTGATGCTCTTATGTTCGCTACCATCAAGATGCGGATCTATCTCAATAATATCGACGGCAATCTTACGAGCTTCCAGCAACAACGGTTCATCTTTGATAAAATCAGCCATTCTCATTGTCGGGAGCCCGCTCTGCTTGACGCCATAGAAGTCTCCCGGTCCCCGCAACTGCAAATCAAACTCTGCAAGTTTAAAGCCGTTTGTTGTCTCAGTCATCACCTTAAGCCTTTTACGGCCATCTTCCGATTTTGGGTTCCCTATGAGGATGCAATAGGACCGCAAGCTTCCCCGGCCTACCCTTCCCCGCAATTGATGAAGTTGGGATAACCCGAACCTTTCAGCATGTTCTATTACCATCACAGTAGCATTAGGAACATCAATACCAACCTCAATAACGGTTGTTGCAACAAGAAGCCGGATTTCCTTATTTCTAAACATCTGCATGACATTATCCTTTTCATCACCTTTCATTTTCCCATGAATAAGCCCTACCGGAAACTCAGGATATATATCAGTTTTAAGATATTCGTGCATATCTATTGCAGCTTTAAGATCAAGCTTCTCCGACTCTTCTACCAAAGGCAAAACATAATATGCCTGCTCTCCGTCTTTTAATTTCTTTCTGAGGAACTCAAGTACCTGTGTTGACTTCGTTACCCATTCGGTTTTTATCTCTTTTCTTCCCGGAGGCATTTCATCGATAACCGATTTATCGAGATCGCCATAAACAGTCAACGATAACGTTCGTGGAATTGGAGTCGCAGTCATTACCACGAGATCGGGGTTCTTCCCATATTTCTTCAGTGCTGCTCGTTGCATAACCCCGAAGCGATGCTGTTCATCAACTATTGCTAAGCCTAAATTAGGAATTTCAACTTTTTCCTGAATAAGCGCATGGGTTCCAATCACAACATCAACACTGTTACTGGCCACGTACTCAAGCACATTCCTCTTCTGTTTGGTTTTGAGCCTTCCAATAAGCAATTCCACTTTAATACCAAGTGGTTCAAGATATTTAAGAAGCTTTTTGTAATGTTGCTCGGCTAGAATCTCTGTCGGAGCCATCAGCGCTGCTTGATAGCCATTCTCAACTGCGACAATAATAGCGGCTACTGCAATCTCGGTTTTACCGGAACCGACATCGCCCTGAACAAGCCGGTTCATCGGATGAATTTTCTTCATATCGCCTTTAATTTCGTTAATAACACGCTGCTGGGCATTGGTTAATGAATAAGGAAGCGAATCAAGGTAGCGAACATATAATTGTGAATCCACATTAAAGCTAATTCCCTTTTCTCGATGCTGGTTAAGAAATCTCTTTTTTGCCAGAACAAGCTGCATCATAAAAAAATCATCGAACACAATTCTTCTTTTAGCGAGTGCATAGGATTCCCGGTCCTTCGGATAATGGAGATTATACAGAGCTTCCTTGATCCCCATAAGTTTATGCTGTTTGCGAAAAGCTTCCTCATAGAATTCATCAACATAGTTCAAATATCCGAGAAGAACACTATAGATCGACATACGGATCTTTTTTTGCACGATGCCCTTTGTTAAGTTATACACCGGAACAACTCGGTTCAAGGAAATATTATTCGCCATATCTTTATCCAGAATCTCATAATCGGCACACATCAACTGATATTCGCCAGTATAGTGATTGTACTCAACTTTACCGGACACAAAGAGACGATTTCCTTTCATTATGGTAGTTTCCAGGAACGCCTGATTAAACCAGACTACCGAAAGATACCCGTAGCCATCATGGATATTTGCCTTAAAAAGCTTATGCCGGTTCTTAGTAGTCTCCACTTTCGTAGCAACAACATCACCGACAAAAAACATTGTTTCGTTATTTTTAGCTTCCGAAATTTTAGGGATACGGCGTCTGTCTTCGTACGAACGCGGGAAAAAATAGATAAGATCATTTACAGTATAAAGCTCTAGCTTTTCAAAACATTTAGCTAACTTCGGACCAACACCTTTGATATATTGTATTGATGTTTTTAATTTTTCGTTCATGATTGTTTATCTTATAAAAAGCAAAATATCTTTTTCGGATTTAGTAAACTGCAAAGCCTATGAGTCCTGGTCCGGCATGGCATCCGACAACAGGGCTTAACTGAACAATTACCAGATCAACATGAGGATAGTACAGTTTAACAACAGTTTCAAGTTCTGGGACCAGAGTATCCGAATTACTATAAGCAAGCCCGACATATTCAAGTTCTCAAGAACTATTCTTCCATGTTTTAAATAACTTTTCAATCTCTTTTAGAACATTTCTGGTTTCTTCCGCAAATATCATTTTGATATCATTCAATGAGCCCGAATGTTCAAGGCTTTTCAGCGCTACAATTAGTTTTATTGCTGAACAGATAGACACAGGAAATGAGTCGAACACCTTACAGTACGAACTGCGTATTTCTTTACAATTTCATAAGGGATACCGATCGTTGAATCAATAACAAGCCCTATATTCATAGATCAACAATTTGCTTCTTCATATCATCAATCATAACGTTGGTTATCTTTCCCAGTTCAGAAGCTTTCTCCAGAACTTGATCAGGGTTATTGGTATGAATGTATATCTTGGCAAAATTATCGATGCCTTTATCGACAATAACACTATCTCCGTATGACTTAATAATTTTTTTGATATGATTATCATCGATATCGAGATTCTTTTGAATAATAAACGTAGTACAAAACTGATGAGTAATAGTTTTTCCCTCTTTAGCCTTGTCCGGTATTTCCTGAGAATCTATCACAGGCACATCTTTAACTGACCTAGCGGTAGCCAAGCGCAGCATACCTTCAAAAAAGAGAACCAGCCCTTTACCTCCAGCATCAACAACTCCGGCTTTTCTGAGTTCAGGCAATAAAGTTTTTGTTTTTTCAAGAGATTCACAAGCACCGTCATAAAAACTTGTCATCACTTCGATAAGATCTTCGCTTTTGCTTATACTTGCTAATGCAGCGTTAGCTCCATCATATGCTACGCTTAGGATGGTACCATCCTTTGGGCTTAGGATTCCTTCGCGCGCCGTCTGGGCAGCTCTATAAAAAGCATTGGCAATATCTTCGGCATCGAGCACTTCTTTATCTCCGATTGACTCAGAAAACCCTCTAAAAAACTGGGACAGGATCAGTCCTGAATTTCCTTTACTCCCCATCAATCCGCCTAAAGCGGCAGCTCGGGCAATCGAAGAGGTCAAATAAGGATTTTCAACTTTTCTGATTTCATTAAGGATCGAAGTAAAGGTAAGATACATGTTAGCGCCGGTATCAGCATCCGGAACAGGGAAATAATTAATCTCATCAAGATGATCTTTATGATGATAAACCCATTTAGCTCCTGCAATAATAAAATTTTTCAGCCTTATTCCATCACATTCTTTTAAGCTTGTTCTTGACATGACAATTCCCCATTATTTTTTATTATTTTAAATGTGACTTCAACGGATGGTTGTATCAGGTAAGCGCTTCAAGCTAATTTTATGAGCATCAAAGCAAATCCATCCATAATAAACGCTACGCTTCAATAATAAATATATTTTTGATACGTTCATTGATAGTAACATAAAATTGCATTGGTTGTCTAAATATTTCCATTCGCAGGAGTATATAAAAATGCACGGTTGCCCAAATTAGCTGAAATCTGAAATACAGATACGAATATTTCTATTACAGGATTTTTGAACCTATTGCCGAATAATATCCGAAAAAATACTTTACTAAGAAATCAAGGAATTTCTTTTAAAATTAACCATTGTTAATAAAAATACGCTGTGATATAATTTTTTCTCGCTAATGAAATGCATGGGAGGCAGTTAAATGTCAAAAAAATGTGATATTTGTGGAAAAGGTCCGATATTCGGAAATGCAGTAAGTCATTCTAATAAAAAAACCAGAAGAAAATGGTACCCTAATATACAAGCAATAACAATTCTTGTAAAAGGTATTAAGAAAAAAGTAAAAGCTTGCACATCTTGTATAAAGACAAATAAGCTCGAAAAAACCTTCTAATACTTGGATTGCCAAATTAATAGTTACTATAGCCTGATAATTATCAGGCTATATCTATTTTTATTTTATAGATTAAAAAGCTTTTAACGAGATCTCACATTATCGCTTCCCGGTAACTACAAAAAACATCTCGACTTACCACATTCTTTATTAAAACCCCCTTTGACCCAGGCAATTAGTTTTAAGTTCCCATGCCTTCCCTTCTTTTTTCGTTGTCAAAGACCGTTATGATCACAGAAGAACAACGATATTAGCATAATGCAACAATGTGATCATCTCCATGCAGCATAATCCCACATACAGATGCCACCGCTGAGCTTACTTTTCATACCAGCCATCCCGTTACAAAAATAATTACGTGATTGTGGACGGCATAACGAACAATCCTTCAGTTAATATAATCTTTTCTCACATTGGCACAAAAAATGATTAATCCTTTTCAATCACACTGGATGGCTGAATAAAACAAAAATATATACTTTTTTTGTTGAAGTAATAGTACAAATGATTAGGAGGTGAAATCCATGACAGAGTTACTAGCTGATTTTATTAAAAATGAAGAAGGACAAGGGTTAGTTGAATATGCCCTTATTGCAGCCTTAATCGCAGTTGCAGCTATCGTTGCATTAACCTTCCTTGGAGGGACAGTGAGCAACAAAATGAGAGCTATCGGCGACAACATCGCTACAGACACATGAAAGCTTGACCCAAATTATTAAATTTTTGCATTTATATATTATTATGATAAAATAAAAATATTACCTTACAGAAAAGAGGTGGATACCATGTTATCAGTAATAGCTAATTTTATTAAAGATGAAGAAGGACAAGGGCTAGTTGAATATGCTCTTATTGCAGCTTTAATCGCAGTTGCAGCTATCGTTGCATTAACCTTCCTTGGAGGGACAGTAAGCAACAAAATGAAAGCTGTCGGCGGCAACATCGCAGGTACCTAGTATTAAAAGGAAGCCCTACCATCTCGATAGGGCTTCCTTTTTTATTTTCTTACTTAATCTCAAAAGGTCTAGTAAATAAAACAAAAATGGACGTATTAATATTTTCTAAAGTTATTCTCGTCACAATTATAATAACAATCTCTGTTATCACTGACTTAGCCACAAGAAAAATATACAATATTTTGACTTTACCAGCCATATGCTGCGGACTCTTGTTCAACATGATCTATTTTTCTTTAAACAATTTTTCCCTTCGAGCAATTGCAGAAGGCTTTATTTTCAGTTTCTCGGGACTTATTATTGCACTCGTTGTCTTCTTTATTCTTTTTGCCTTCGGATGGTTTGGTGGCGGAGATGCTAAGCTTATGGGGGCAATAGGCGCATTTATGGGTTCTCACTTCATTATTTGGTGCATTTTGTATACATTGATAGCCGGAGGAATATGCAGCTTTTTTCTAATAATAAATGATATCGTAACAAAAAGAAAAAGGTCTCAAATTATTATATTCTTTATAAGTTTAAAAAATAAACTGCTCTATCGAATGCCACTCATATTTCCTGACAAAAAAAAATCTGCGACATTCACATATAGTATTGCAATTGCTATGGGGTTCGTAGCATCCCTATTAAAATTTAATATTTTAAAAATACCCTTTACCTGGTAATACAATGAAACTTGGAATTATATCCGATACTCATGGTGATTATTCCGCATGGGAATACATCCGAAATTATATCTTTCTCGATGTTGACGCCATCATTCACGCAGGAGACATCCTTTACGGTGCTGATTACGCCAACATGAAATCCTTCACGTCATCCCTGACAACTACTACCATTCCGATTTATGCTGCCCGAGGAAACTGCGATAAATATATGGCCCAGGAGATTCCTGACGGAATGATGTCCCATCCATATGGAACAGTAACCTTCGATAAAAAAAGAATTGTTTTTACTCATGGCGACATATATTTATCTTACATATCAAAAAAATTACTGGCAAAAGAATTACGGGCAGATATCCTGATCTCCGGACATACTCATATCTATAACTACCTTAAAGAAGACGGGATATATTTCATTAACCCCGGATCACCGGCATCCCCGAAAAATAACGAAAAAACACCAACAGTGATGATTTTAGAGGATACAAAACTTCATCTCATCAATAGCACTAGCGGATCAATAATTCAAACATATAATATTGACTAAAAGAATAGTTAGTTGACATTTTTGACCAGTTTAAGCCAAAGAATTCTTTTTAGTTACCAGGATTAAAGTCGACAGAATCTAAGTGGGAGTTACTCAGGAGAAATTAATTGCATTATTTAAACAAATTCCGGTTTACAAAGGCCTAAAATTAATTACATTATTTTCTTCGAAAATCCTAATTCTTCTTTTTTCAGAGGTAATATCAAGTTTCCTCGTCGAAAACTGCAACGTAACCCCCGGAAAGATAGAATTCTTGACATGGATCATTGGTTTGCCTTTTTCTTTAATGTAGTTAAGTATTTTATTCTTTTCTTCTTCTAAATACATATTATTTTTTTCAACTTCCAACTTCTTTTGGTTAAAATCTTCATAAATTTTTTCGAACTCATGGAACTCATCTGAGGCTAAATTAGGAGCAGCCAGGTATTGTTCAATATACTTTACTTCCGTATCTATCCCAACTAATTCAGATTTATTTGCTTGGATTTTAATCCCGATATTTTCAATTGCTTCCAATAATTCCAAATTTTCAGATAAGGTGATCACCATTTTACTCGCTTCTTTTCTAGAACCGAGATCATATGCGATTATTTTGCCATAACACTTAATATTACTGCCTAATATCCGGCTATCTTTGCCATCGTTGGTTAACAGCGCACCCGCTACAACGTTACTATACATAATTTCTTTTTCAACAATAAGCTTCTCTCCTGCATGAACTTTGCCAAATTGAATAAAGTTTACCTCGATATCTTTAACGGCCTTCACATGACCGCCGGTTTTATTGTTTATTCCACCTTTAATAACTATTGAACCTTTTGTCTCGACAGTTGCATTAATTATATCCTTAAGGATCAAAATATTTCCTTCGGATATTACGGTAAATCCATCTTTAACGCTACCACAAATTGTTATATCCCCTGGAAAGCGAATATTTCCTACCGAGTAATCGATATCAGATTTAATGAGAAGTGTAGTCGTAACTTTCGCCTCTTGATTTAAAAAAGATGCCGCACCATCAGCTTCAGCATAAACATACCGGCCATCCTCTGATAGGCTCGTATTTTCACCAATCGCTATACAGAATGTATTTCCATCAACTACCGGGATTATACTGCCGAAAACATCTATACCCTGTACCCCTTTTGAAGGTGGGATAATCTCAATTAATCTGCCGCCTTTTTTTACTGGAATAACATAACCAAGATCTCTATGATCTACCGATCCATTTTCCCGTTCTCTTGGTTTTTCCGCTTTAATCTCGTTCTTAAAAAACAAGATAAATTCTGTATCCTTGCCACTTTGCGGAGGTTTACCTTCAGCTATCCGAACATATTTATTGGATATTTTCTCTGCAATAATTCTTGTAACATTGGCCGTCAATATACCATACCCAATGCCTTTAGCTTTGAGAAATTGATAAAGTTTATCTTCAGTAGCAGCATCTATCTCATCACTGCCTACACTAATATCAGCATGTAACCTATCATCACTAAATCTTATTAACATCTGATCACTTAGTTTCCATCATCTAATATTTATAATATACATTAAATGTACTAAATATTACCCATTGTTATTATATTATCATATTAATCATTAAATACAAAAATTATTATCCGATGGTTTTTCAGAAATAACTATTATTGTCAGAAAAAAACCTTACTAAAATCCTATTCCAAATACAAAAGAAGAATTCTCGCGAAAAACACTCTCTTGCCCCAACATTAAGTATAGTTTCTCGAACACGCCTTTATTAAACGGACTATACTTCACTCGACAGTCAAGATTAAGGCCTTTATCGTATGGAAAATCAATTGACACATGGAGAGACTCATATTTTTTGTAATCCAAACCAAAGCCGGTTAATGATCTCATTATCCCTACACGACCAACAATATCCTGATTCAACTGTATACCCTGTTGTAAGTAATCCAGCTTATCTTTTCCACTACGATTGCTCAGGCCAATACCTGTTGAATAAATATCTGCATATTTCACGTCAAACCCTAGATCATAGAAGTTATTACTGTTTTTGGTTCTATTATTATAACTGGCATAAGGAACAAATTCAGTGTTTTCTATGGTGCTAAGAATTCTATTTGTCTTATCAAGTGCCAGATTCGTCTTTTTGATAGTTGTTTTTACCTCCGGCTCAGAAAGTAATTTATTAACACTTTGAATTGTCTCTCTTGTATCTTTAAGCAGCCCGGTAATATCAGTAGTAGTTCCTTTCTCTTGCATCATTCCATCAACAGATCCAAAAATACTATTAATTTTATCTGAGGCTTCTTTGATATTTTTCATTGCACTATCAGTATTTTTCAAAATAGCGTGAACATCATTAACAGCTTCCGGATTAAGAAGCTTTTTCCTCAAATCATTAACAAAGAGAGAAATACTAGACAAACTATCTTTTAATCCTGATACTTCTTCTGATGACGTAAATTTGCTGACACTCGAGAGTATTTCATCAAATCTTATGGTGATGGTATCAAGCCTTAATATTGTATCTTTAATCGATTTTTCAACTTCTGGCGAAGTAATTATATTGCGCAGTGTTTCCAACATTTTCTTGGTTTCTTCCAGGTTCTGTGTCCCGATATCGACAAAATCCACGAGGCCCCTAGACGCATAGCCAGGCAATACTGTGCCTGCTTTTAAAACTTCATCTGTAGGAACTTCAGCGAGAATATCCATATATTTTTCACCTATCAGCCCATCAAACGAGACTCTGAGCCTTGAACTTGCTGGAAGTACAACTCCTCGTTTAATAATAAGCGAAACCCTTATTCTGCGTGTTTGAGGCTCTATTTTTTCTACGAACCCGACCAGGTAACCTCGATATCGTACCTGTGAGCTGAGCAAAAGTCCGCTTACAGTCTCAAAATTACCATATATTCGATAACCGTATGCTTTAATATACAGACCACTTTTCCATAGAAGTCCGACAACTAAAATAATTACCGATAAAAAAGTAACAATACCTACCTTTGTAGCATTCGATAAATTCATTAATATTCCTTCCTTTCACTCGGTGTCACTATTCCATTTAAAAAGTGGTTGATAATAGGATTTTGATTTCTTTTAGCTTCATCCGGAGTTCCGGCTTCGAACAGCTTCCCGCTATGCATCATGATAATTCTATCTGAAGTATTATATATAGTGCTCAACTGATGAGTAACCACTATTGAAGTAACATCAAGCTCAGCATTCAATTTATTTATCAGGTTTTCGATGACAGTTGAGGTAATAGGATCTAATCCGGTTGTCGGCTCGTCATAAAGAAGTATTTTCGGACTCGTTGCAATCGCGCGTGCAAGGGCCACACGTTTCTGCATCCCACCGGACAATTCCGATGGCATTGTCCTCTCTATACCGGCAAGACCAACCATCTCCAATTTTTCAGCGACAATTTTATTAATTTTATTATCATCATAATCCGTATTCTGTTTCAGTCCAAAACCTACGTTCTTACCCACATCCAAAGAATCAAACAGAGCTGAAGACTGAAATACCATCCCGAACTTTAAGCGAAGTTTTGCAAGTCCCGTAGAGCTAAGTTTCGCAACATCATCGCCTTCAATCATGACTCGTCCAAAAGTTACAGGTTGAAGCCCGATGATGAGTCGCAGCATAGTGCTTTTCCCACACCCGCTTGGACCGATAATAGAGACTTTCTCTCCTTTGTTGATTGTCAGGTCAACATTATCAATTATAAGCCTGCTATCGAATATTTTTGTTACTCTCTCAAAATCTATCACGGTATCACCTAAAAATAATTTGCGACAAAAAATAGTTGGAGACAAATATGCTTACTAATGCGAGAACAACAGCACTTGTTGTTACTTCGCCAACACCTCGAGCACCACCTTTTGCGCTTAACCCTTTGTATGTAGCGATCATAGAAATAATCAAACCAAAAATAGGGCCTTTAATAAAAATACCTGGCCATATATCAGTAACTGTTAGCATTGTTGAAGCCGAGGTAAAATAGGATACCGGATTAACACTAAAGATAAATACAGAAACGAAATATCCGCCTAGAAAACCTATCAGGTCAGCAAAAATAATCAAGACCGGCAACATAAAAACGCAGGATAATACTCTAGGAGCAACAAGGTAATCAACCGGGCTTACTGCCATAGATTCCATGGCATCTATCTGATCAGTAACCTTCATAGAACCTAACTCTGCAGCAATCGCAGCGCCTATTCTACCGGCAAGAACAACAGCAGTAAGGATAGGAGCTAATTCCCGCCACACAGCTAGCCCAACAATTCCACCGACCATACTGATCGCACCAAGCTTCGAAAATTTAGTAACGATCTGCGTCGCAAATACCATGCCGACAAAAGCAGCAGTAGTCACCGAAACAGCCAGTGAGTTGACGCCAAGCCAAGCCATCTGATCAATAACATTCCGCATCTGGACCTTTCCTTTGACAATCGAACGCATTGCCCTGAGGCCCAGAATAGTGATATTACCTAACTCGTCAATGAAACTTATGACTAAAGAACCTAATAACTTAAACATTATATTTTTGCACCTTTAAAACTGCACTAGGTAAACATTCTACAATATCTGAGGCTATCAGACCATACTCTCCTTTATCAACAGCCGCAATGTCTCCAGCCAACCCATGCACATATGTCCCGGCAACAGCACTTTCAAAAACTCCATTACCCATAGCCAGCAGCCCGCCAATCACACCGGACAGCACATCTCCGGATCCGGCTGTCGCCATTCCCGGATTACCTGTTGTGTTCTCAATAGAACGTTCCCCATCTGTTATTAACGTTCTGTAACTTTTCAAAACGATAGTAATATTCAACTCTCCGGCAGCTCTTCTGGATAACTCAGTCCCGCTGCTTTGGATATCAGCAATCGACAAATCCATCAGCCGTGAAAATTCTCCGTAATGAGGAGTAATGATGACAGATGCTTTAATATGTTTCAATTCATGCCGATGAATATTGTTAATACCGTCAGCATCTAAAACAACCGGCTTTCTTAAATTTTTTAAAATATCCAAAATTATTTTTCTCGCGTTGGGAGAGACTCCCAAACCCGGTCCGATAACGAGTGCACTCGCTTTTTCCATGTCTGCTAATAACGTATCGATAGAATCATGCGAAATAGTTCCTAACTCGTCAGGATACCCCTTAATTACTGCCTCGGTAAAAGCAAGGTTAAAAAAGTTTACTAATAATAAAGGAGATGCAATATAGACTAAACCAGCTCCGGTCCTCATCGCGCCTCTGGCAACCAGACACGCAGCACCCATCATCCCGAAACTGCCGCCATACACCATTAACCGACCATAATCACCCTTGTACGAATCTTTTGCTCTAGGTTTAAAACACGCTGAAACGAGATTATTCATACTATTCCCTAGTCCTTCGAAATTATAAACATGCCGTAATGTGCCCTCCAATTAGGAAGCATCGCCACAACTTTCCCCTGTGTTTTGGTTCCTAATAAAGGGATTTCTTTGATTATAGCGATATTCTTTTCTTCACAAAAAGCTCTAAAATCTTTTATTGTCAGTATTCTCGTATTCGGAGTATCGTACCACTCAAATGGTAATGATTTCGTTTTTGGCGACCGTCCTGTAATCAACAAGTCCCAGCGGCACTTCCAAAAGCCAAAATTTGGGAAGCTTATAATAGCTTTCTTTCCCACACGAAGTATTTCGTTAATAACAAATTCGGTTTTCATAACAACCTGAAGAGTTTGGGATAATATGACGTAATCAAAGCACCCGTTCCCGTAATCGCAAAGTCCCTCATCAATGTTCCCCTGAAAAACGGTAAGCCCTTTGCTGACACAATTACCTATCTTCTCATCAAGTATTTCTATCCCGTATGCAGTAATCTTCTTCTCTTTTTTCAAAAGTGCCAGCAAATCGCCATCACCACACCCGATATCAAGGACTTTGCTGCCCTCTTCTATCAAATCAACGATAATTTGTAAATCGAGCCGCTTATGTGACGGTTCGTGGTATATTCCTTGAAAATGATACATAGTTTCCAACCTCTCAGTTAGCAAGTAAGCTTACTCAATATTTTCCAGAAAACCCCGAATCAACTTATCCTGCAACGGATTTTCAATTAAAAAAGAATCGTGGCCGTAAGCTGATTGTATTTCACAAAAAGACACATCGATATTATTTCCCCGTAACGCGCTTACCAGTTCCTTCGCCTGATAGGTAGGAAAAAGCCAGTCAGAAGAATATGACAAAACCAGGTATTTGTTCTTATAATCTTTTAAGGCATCCTGAAGACTAGCATACCCATCCGCCAAATCAAAATAATCCATGGCCTTTGTTAAATAGAGATAAGAATTCGCATCAAATCTCTCAGTAAAACTCTTTCCCTGGTGATGCAGATAACTTTCCACCTGAAATTCTGTTAACAGTTCATAGCTATAAGTATCACTGCCACGCAATTTTCTCCCGAATTTCTCGCGCATAGACGCATCGGACAAATAGGTTATATGTCCAAGCATCCTGGCAATTGATAACCCCTTGTGCGGATGATCTTTATGATAATAATCCCCTCTATTCCAATGAGGATCTCCGATTATCGCCTGTCTTCCGACTTCATTAAAGGCAATACTTTGGGCAGACAACCGCGCCGTTGTAGCGATGGCCATTGCAGCCTTTACCCGTTTAGGAAATAATTGTGTCCACTTAAGAACTTGCATGCCGCCCATCGATCCGCCAGCTATACAGTAAAGGACCTCTATACCGAGACAATCGATAAGCGCCTTCTGAGCTTTCACCATATCTTGAATTGTTATTACCGGGAAATCCATTCCGTAGGGTTTTCCAGTTTCGGGATTAATCGTAATAGGACCGGTACTTCCCTTACAACCGCCGATAACATTCGAGCAAATGACATAATATCTATTCGTATCAAACGGCTTACCCGGACCTATCATAATATCCCACCAGCCTGGTTTTTTCTCTTTCTCGTTATACTTCCCTGCCGCATGAGCATCTCCGCTTAAAGCATGACAGATCAGTACCGCATTACTTTTCTCTTTATTAAGATGACCATAAGTTTCATAAACAATCGTAATCGGGCCGATTATCTGTCCGCTCTCCAATACAAACGTACTTGGCGGCTCAGCAAAGGTAAATTTTCCAGTCTGGGTATTCAAGTCCTGATCCATACAATTCCTCGTTCTATCAAGAGTTTTTCACATCATCAGGGGAGAAAGTGCACTCCCCAGCGACAAAAAAAGCCTCTTACCATTATTGATAAGAGGCTAAAATATTACATTTCAACTTCTTATCTTCGCAGTTACACTGCTCAGGATTTGGCACCTGTTACTAAACAAGGTTGCCGTGGTTTCTTCGGGCCTGTCCCTCCACCACTCTCGATAAGATCTTCACCATAATGCTAACTGCGATGACATTATTTGTCAATATTTACAATTCAAAATCTTCACGCTTTAAGCTATTTTTTTCCATGATATCGTTAAATCTATCAGATATCTCTCCGGACGTCATCAGAGGCATCAATTCCTCATCCATCTCCTCTTTGGTCATAACGCCTTTCGATTTTCGATAGAACTTATAGGCATAATGGTTTACCTCTTTGTCGTAAGCCTCGCAGAGTTCCCCGAAATATAATTCCTTCTTAAATCCATAGCTTTTAACAAGTGACTTAACCTCTTTAGATTCAAGCCGCGTGTCCTTATCCTGATAATAATAACAGGTCTCATGACTCGTAATTACGACTTTAGTTAACTTACCTTTAGGAGACAATAATGTCATAAATCCCAAGCGGTTGTAATATTGCTGCAGCAAAAGAGGTGCTTCGCCTTTTTTCGGGAAATTATAGGTCTTGTACCCAATCAAACCCTTTTTTCTTAATCGTTTTCGTTCTGTACGAAGGTCATAATGATTAATCGATCTATCCGCAGGCAAAAATATCATGTCGACTTTATCATCAAGTTCGGAAACAGGGCGGACCCGCTTTAAATCTTTTTTCAAAATCCTTGACAGCTTTTCATTTTCAATATCAGCATAAACAGTAACGTTCATCTGACTGAATAAGTAGAGTTCTTCCATCGCAGATTGATCCAAGAACAGTATTGATTCTATGCCATATTCTTCAAAAACATTTTTCAAATTACTCATCATTCTTCTTATATCGAGAGTAAACGCATTGCTTACATTGAGAGAATAATCCATATATGACTCCCTTCGTCACTATAACCCCTAAATCCACTAAAGGTGGCTAATAGCGCTAATTTATATAACCTCACCTGTCATAAACTCGATGCGCTATCTGAAACATACCTATACTCCCGGCTACAGCAGCATTTAATGACTCGCATTGCGGGTTCATTGGTATAAAAATACTTCGATTCGCAATTGATCTTAAACGCTGAGAAATACCGGAGGATTCATTCCCCACTGCTATTACTGTCTTCGGAGAATAGTCTGCAGCAAATATATTCTCTTTTCCGTCCATTGTGAAAATTATTATATCATATTTTCTTTCTTTAAGATCATTAAGAAAACCATCATCGATAATAAAAAACGTTGCATATGCAAAAGTGCCCATCGTTGCACGGATTGTTTTCGGATTGTATGGATCAACAGTAGCACCGTAGAATAATACCCCATCAAAACCAGCGCCTACTGCCGATCGAATAATAGTACCAAGATTCCCGGGATCGGTAATTGAATCGACTAAAACGTAGAGGCCACGATCTTCACTGATTAACGGGACTGTTGTTGTATAGCTGACAATAGCAAGAATACCCTGGCTCGTAACAACGTCCGATAGCTTTTCGAATACGTCATCAGGGACAGAATAGTAAGACATCGAAGGATAATGATCGGTAATAGATGTGCTCTTATCGTTTTTAAGGGCTGAATGTGAAAAAAATATCTCGGTTATTTTGTAACTGGTTATGTGCCCTTCCAAAAGGCTTTGAATGGATTTGTATCCCTCAACAACAAAAGAACCTGCTTGTTTTCTTTCTTTGCGAGATTCCAACAATTTTCTTATATGTTTGAGTTTGTTATTATGTATAGAATCTATATTTTTTATCATAGTACCGTACAAACAGCGACAGCTTTGATACCCTCTCCCCTGCCCTCGAACCCTAAATATTCAGTTGTAGTAGCCTTGATGTTAATAAGCTTGCGGTCTATTTTCAGCACATCTGCCAGATTGTCGGTCATGGCGTCAAAATATGGCAACAATTTGGGCTTCTGAGCTATTATGGTAGCATCGATATTATTAATCTCAAATCCTTTTTCTGCCAACAGCTCATTTGTTCTGCGAAGTAAAACCATACTATCGATATTCTTGTACTGGTTATCCGTATCCGGGAAATGCTGTCCGATGACACCTAGTCCTGCGCCGCCTAATAATGCGTCGATAATAGCATGAACCAGCACATCTGCATCGGAGTGCCCAAGCAATCCCTTTTCATAGGGGACATCCACGCCGCCTAATATTAATTTCCGGTTTTCCACCAGTTGATGTACATCGTACCCGATACCTACCCTCATGATAACTCCTTACGTTCTCTCGATTTCATTAACCTCTCGGCAATTAATACATCAGGAGGATAAGTAATTTTTATATTTTCAGGGCTACCATCAATCACTTTTACTGTTCCACCGACCTTTTCCACCATCGAAGAATCATCGGTAAAAAGATGCTTATCTTCCAATTCATATGCTTTTTTAAGTATATCAAAACGAAATCCCTGTGGGGTTTGTACCGATACCAGCTCACTACGGTTCAAAGTAGTTTCTACAATTCCATCGGTGGTAATTTTTTTGATAGTATCAGTCACAGGAACAGCGATAATTGCACCATCAAATATAGACAGGGCACCAATGATATCGGAAATATATTCTTCACGCATTAAAGGCCGGGCACCGTCATGGATAAAGACATATCTAGCGTCCATAAGCTGAGCGAGGCCGTTTGCGATTGATTGCTGTCTGGTTGCACCGGAAGGGGTAATACAACGTACTTTGGTGAATTCATATTCTAAAACAAGTTGCTCATATGCAGTAATTGAGTTCTTTTCAGTAACAATAATTATTTCATCAACAACATCACTATCCTGGAAATACTGGATCGAATGAGCAACAACCGGTCTTCCCATGAGCTTGAGTAATTGCTTGCCTCCTTCGATTTTCAGTCTGCTGCCACTACCTCCTGCGGCAATAATTGCATAGTTTTTCATTGCTTCAATACCGACAATAGCCGATTAATCTCTCTCACAAACGTCTCACGGCTAAAATTGGTTTTATCGATTACTTTGATAACTCTTTTATTCAGGAACTTCCGTTCTTCTTCATTGAGCTCTTTCATAGAAAATATCACAATATTGTCCATTTTCTTATAGAGCCTATCAACTTCTTTAAGCAGCTCAAACCCATTAAGGTCCGGCATAATGATATCAAGAAGCACGAGGTCTGGGGCATTAGCTAAATATCGAAGCCCTTGGCGGGAATCAGAAAAACCTTTGACAATTATATTATCATTTTCAAAGAAGCTATGAACCAGTTCTATTATGTTTATGTCATCATCGATGATAACAATTTCTTTCCTGGCTTCTTTATCGTTTTTCTTCTTTTCCATGCTCTTGATTTTATTCTTCATGCCTACTTTATCGATTGGAAGCAGTACAACATCTGAAATTCCATATTTATAACGTAACCTCTTATCATCGTTATCAGTCATAATAAGAAGTGGTATATCATAGAGCACCTGCTCATTTTTTAACAAGGAATATACTTCGTCAGGATCAGGCAGAACAGAAGAATTTACGAGGATCAGTAACGGTTCTTCTTTTTTCACAATATCAAGGATATTTTCGAAGTTATCAATGAAAATAATTCGATATCCATCTTCAGAAAGGATCATTGACAGTCGTTCTTTATTATCTTCATCAGGCTCATAAACGAGAACCGAGTCAAGAGAAAAAGATAGGTCTTGCGCATAATCGACTGCCGGAGCGAACTTGCTGAACTCTTCCCAGATATCTTCATTTTTTTTTTCGGTAATATTCTTCGGGATAATTATATAAAAGGACGTTCCTTTACCATACTCTGAAGTAAACCAGATATCTCCCTTATGCTTTTCAACTAGTTTTTTAGTCAGCGCTAAGCCTAAACCTGTTCCTGAGTTTTCGCGGGCATAAGAGCTGTCTATCTGCTCAAACTCAGAAAATATTTTCGAATAATCTTCTTTTTTTATTCCGATCCCTGTATCAGTTATTGTAAACTTAGTAAACCCGGCTCCTACTTCAGGCAAATAATTCTCTATAAAAATCTTAACACTGCCATGTTCAGGAGTAAATTTGATCGCATTCCCAACCACATTAAAAATAACTTGCCTAAGCTTAGTTTCATCAGCTTCTATCTTATTAACATTATCTTTATTGATAACCGAAAGTTCAATATTTTTCTTGAGGGCTAAAGGAGACAGTGTTTCTACAACATATTCCACCGTGTCTTCAATCAATACATCCTCAACGTTAATCTCGACCTTGCCGGATTCTATCTTAGAAAGGTCAAGCACGTCATTAATAAGTTCAAGCAAATGTTTTCCGCTATTTTGAATATTTATAACGAATCTGCGTTGTTTCTCTGTTAACGTGCCGAAATTATCGTCCACCAAAATATCAGAAAACCCTAAAATAGAATTAAGCGGCGTACGTAATTCATGGCTCATATTCGCAAGAAAGTCACTTTTCAATTGCGCTATCTGAAAAATTTCTTCGTTTAATAACTTTAATTTTTCTTCCTTGGCTTTAAGAATTTTATTAGCTACTATGAGTTCTTCTTCTTTCTCATAGAGACTAATAAACTGCTCATTGATAGTCTTATTCTTTAATATCAGCTCTTCATTTGTTTTTTGCAGCTCTTCATTTTTTGATTTATAAATACACTTAATTTCTTCGACGTAATAGCGAAGGATATCTAGCTTTGCCTTGTATTGTTCTATTTCTCTAAGAAGCTTAGACCTTCTATAAAATCTAATTCTATTACGTTTCATTCATTATACCTCTAATATTAATATTATCTATTTTAACATTAATTTCGATTAAAATTAAATCACTAGGAGAAAATCATTTTGGGAGACTTCGTAAGGACTTCATAACCCTTTTTACCGACGATAACCGTGTCTTCTATCCTGACACCTCCATAGCCCGGCAAATAGATCCCAGGCTCGATGGTTATAACCATATCTTTTTTGAGAACACCTTTGGCTCTTTGATTAATAAAAGGCTTTTCATGTATCTTTAGCCCTACGCCGTGCCCTAACCCATGGACAAAATAATCCTGAAAATTATAACTGCCGATATGTCCCCTCGCAATATCATCGAGAGACTTGATATCAACTCCGGAGATTACCTTAGCTAAAGCCAATTGCTGGGCTTCGAGAACTAATTTATAGAGAGAACGGGCTTTCTTGTCGTCAGGGTCCATTAGCAACGTCCTCGTCATATCAGAATGATAGCCATTATATACCACCCCGAAATCAATAACAACAATGTCATTGCGCTGAATAATGCGCCCGGAAGGAACTGCATGAGGAAATGCTCCGTTCGGTCCCGAAGCTACTATAGTATCAAAAGCTAATTTTTCAGCCTTTGATTCTTCTACATAGCTATCAAACAGCCTTTTGATCTGTAGTTCGCTGACGCCAGGCTTTATTTCTTTACTAACTTGAATGAAAATGGAATCAGCTATAGCTGCGGCTTCACGTAAATAATTCTTCTCTTCTTCAGTTTTCGTCTGGCAGATAAAATCGACAAAAATAGTTAGCTTTTCTACTGCATTAACCAGAAACTTTTTCATAATGCTTATCTTTCTTCACTCTCACCGCAAGAACCGTTATGTTTTCCGTTATTTACCCAATTTCTTGCAAAGCGCTTCTATCGCCAAGACATAGCTATAATAACCAAATCCGCTAATCTGTCCAATACATTTTGAGGCTGTTACAGACGTCTTTCGATAGTCTTCCCTGGCATGTATATTAGAGAGATGCACTTCGATGACCGGAATATCGACAGAAGCAATCGCATCTGATAAGGCAAGGCTATAATGGGTATAAGCACCGGGGTTAAGAATTATCGCATTATAGTTCCCCATCGCATTATGGATCGAATCAATCATTACTCCTTCAGAGTTCGACTGGACAAAACTAACCGTTATCCCTTTTTCTGTTGCAACCGCTTCAATTTTATTATTAACCTCAAGGAGTGAATCGCTCCCATAAATAGCAGGTTCTCGTTTGCCTAACATATTTAAATTCGGACCATTAATAATTAATAGGTTCATTTCGTTCCCTCTAATTCCTTTAATGCTTTCATTATCTCATTATTTGTAATATCAGCAAAATCTTCAACCAGCCCGATTCTCTTGGGCAGAATAAAATGCACCTTGCCTTCTTTAACTTTTTTATCTAATTTCAATATATTTATTATCTCACTAGCATCATATCCTTTGACTTCAACAGGCAATCCCAGATATTTGGCAAGATTACTAATTCTCATAACAACATCAGGATCAACAAGTCCCCTGTTTTTGGCAATTATCGCAGCTCCGACCATGCCAATCGCAACTGCCTCACCGTGATTATACTTCTTGTAATCAGTTATTGTCTCAATAGCATGCCCAATCGTGTGCCCATAATTCAAAATTGCTCTAAGCCCTTGTTCCCGTTCATCAATTGTGACAATTTTAGCTTTTGCCTTACAAGATGTCAGAATTATCTTGATCCAGATAGTTTTATTCTCCGGCTGATATACTCCGAGCTTATCCTTATTTCTCGACAGATAGTCAAAAAAGCTCTGATCTTCAATGACGCCGTATTTAATTACTTCGGCAAGTCCGGTCCTCAGCTCTCTCTCCGGCAATGTAGCTAAAACATCAACGTCGATTATAACCGCCTTAGGTTGATAAAACGATCCAATCAGATTTTTCCCGTATTTATGATTAATAGCAGTTTTACCACCGATACTGCTGTCAACCTGGGCAAGAAGCGTTGTTGGAATCTGTATCAGGTTAACGCCTCGCATATAGGTAGCTGCAGCAAAACCGGTAAGGTCACCGATGACACCTCCGCCAAAAGCAACAATAACGCAATCTCTGCTATATTTATTTGCTACAAGTATATCGTATATTTTAAAAATCTCATCCGGGTTCTTGGAAGCTTCACCCTGCGCAACACAATGAACAAACGGTTCAATCCCAAGAAAACTGAAATTATCTATCAATTTCTTTCCATATAGTTCAAAAACCACCGGGTCAGACACTATAAGAACCTGAGAAGATAACTTTAACTTTTTCCATAAATAATTAGTTTTTGAAAGCATTCCGCCGCCGACATAAATATCGTAAGGTGCATTCTTTACGTTGACATGGATTGTCTCAATACCTGTAAGTTCTTCTCCTGTATTGAACAAAGGCAAAGTACCCAGATTACCCACAAGCTACTCCTTTATGCTGATGTATATGATTCACAATTATTTCTGCGATAATTTCCAATTTTAGGTCATCGGTCGCGACAGTAAAATGCGCAGCACCGAGGTATTTTTCTTTACGGGCATCAAGAATAGACATAATTTTTTGAAATTTGTCATCCCCTTGGAGAAGAGGTCTTGTCGTGTCATGACTTAGCCGCTGAACAATTGTTTCCGGTGTCGCCGTTAACAAAACAACGATGCCTGTTTCTCTCATAACCGTAACATTCTTTTCACTAAGGATTATTCCGCCTCCGGTACTGACAATCAGTCCCTGTTTTCCGGAAAGTTCCTTGAGCTGAGCTGATTCCAACTGACGAAAATGAGGTTCCCCAAACTGCGAAAAAATAGTGGACACTTCACACTGATGCGCTTCTTCTATTAGCTTATCAGTATCAACTAATTGGCACTCCATCCGTCCTGCCAATAATGTACCGACCGATGTTTTGCCTACCCCCATAAACCCAATAAGGTAAATATTATTCATGCAGATTCCTCTACAACCCGAGAACTTGCTTCTGGATACTGATAATCTCATCGATACCTTTTTTAGCAAGAGCAACAAGCCCTGTCATTTGGTCATAAGAAAAAGGATCGCCCTCTGCAGTGCCCTGTATCTCGATAAACTTCCCGGACTCTGTCATAACGACATTCATATCAACTTCAGCCTTGCTATCTTCTTCATAAATGAGATCAAGTAAATTCTCTCCTTTAACAATACCAACACTTATAGCTGCGCAGAATTCTTTAAGAGGACTGACGGTTAATTTTTTACGCTCAAGCAGCCAGGATATTGCATCATGGAGAGCAACAAAAGAACCGGAAATAGCATTCGTTCTTGTTCCTCCATCAGCTTGAATTACATCACAATCAATTTTAATCGTTCGTTCTCCCAATTTTTCCAAATCGATAATAGAACGAAGGCTTCTCCCAATAAGTCTCTGAATCTCTACAGTACGCCCACCCTGCTTACCACTGCTAGCTTCGCGCTTCATTCTATCTACAGTTGATCGCGGTAACATGCCATACTCTGCAGTAATCCAACCTTTTCCCGAATTCTTCAGAAAAAAAGGAACGCTTTCCTCAATTGTAGCAGTACAGATAATTTTGGTTTCACCGGATTCCACGTATACGGACCCTTCCGCATATTTATTATACTTTCTCACAAACTTTATTTGCCTTAAATGATCTGCGCTTCTGCCATCAAGTCTCATACAATCTCCTTATATTTTGTATTCTATTTTCTTATCATTATTATATTTTTTCTAAATTATTTTTTATATAATCATTCTTATAATCATTTTTAAGATTAACCTTGCTATCCTCAATAGTTTTCTCAACCCGGGCTACATTCCGCTGAACTTTCATAACCGTCAAATGAAGCTTTTCTAATACATCAATTGCATAATTATCAGCATTTTCGATAATTTCCTGAGCCTCTTTCTTTGCTCTTTCAATAATCTCATCCACTTCATCCAATTTTTTATTTTTAAAATTATTGTTACTGACAACTTCATGACTGGACAGAACCTGTTTCTTTTCAAAAATAGGCTCAACCCGAATATCGTCTTTTGATAATTTTGTAACATTATCGTGAATGATATGCCCACCATTCTTGATGACGAGCCTAACTTTATCGATGATCCCGATAACCTTAGGTTCATCAATAATTGTTTTATTAGTAAGCAGCAATTTAGGAGATGAAAGAATTGTTGCCTCTAAGGCATCAATTAATCCCAATAATTCCATATCTAGTCCACCCTCTATCTATTAAATTTTTCTTTAAGTCTCATTTCAACAATATCAGGAACAAACTGAGAAACATCTGCCCCAAACATTACGAGCTGTTTAATCAGTCCGGAATTCAAATACGAATATTTTTCACTGGTCATAAAAAAAACCGTATCTATACTATCGTTTAACTTCCGGTTTGTTAACGCCATTTGAAATTCATAATCAAAATCCGATACCGCCCTTAGACCACGGATAATTGCTTGAGCTTCAACCTTAACAGCATAATTTGTAAGCAATCCGTCAAAAGTAGTGACAATGATCTTGTTTTCAGGCTCGATACTCTTTTCAATCAGTTCCTGCCTCTCAGCATCGCTGAAAAGACATTTCTTTTGAGGGTTCACCAGTATTGTAACATAGATCTTGTCAAAGACTTTTGTTGCTCTTTCCAGGATATCCAGATGCCCGTTAGTAATCGGATCAAAACTCCCAGGATATATTGCGGTTCTCATACGTTACTTTCAAATAGTTCTAGAATTGTCTGTCCATAAGTATAGGTTTTCACATGAAACAAGGATTTAAAAGTATAATGCAGATCAAGCCCTTTTACATGTTCTAAAATCATCAATCCTTTATGGTTTAATATACCAAAATCATCTACATTTTTCAATATTTCCGGAATTTTTTCGAAAGTATACGGGGCACCAATAAAAATAAAATCATAGCGCTTACTTTTCTTCTTTATTATCTGCAAAGCGCTGAAAACATCTTTCCTATATATACTCACGGATTCGCCAATTCCCAGGTTCTCGACATTCTCAATGACAATTCGCGTGTCCATGTCAATAAAATCGACGTGGGCAGCACTTCTGCTTATTGCCTCGATCCCGACAGAGCCACTGCCGCAAAACAGATCGAGCATTTTTTTATCAACGATCCAGTCTTGAAGAATATCGTAAATGGCAGACCTTACCTTCTCAGTCATAGGTCTTACTTCTTTGGTCTTTTTAAAAAACAGGGTCCTGCCCTTATATTTACCGGCAACTATTTTCATTTCGCTCAACTTTACAATTAGGACTATTCATTTCCAGTATTATATCATCAATAACGGCCTATGTGACCAAATGATTTGTTAGCTTCATAAGATATTATTTTTTATTATAATTATTTCAGGCCTATTATAACGTATCAACAACCCCAAATTTCCGCCTGAAATCGTCATAGCTGTTGACCCAATCAAATTGAGCCTCTTTTGTTACTGCTTCAAAGTGTCTTTTCCCACACTTAATTTTCAATTTTTCAACTGAGGTCAGGTTTTCTATCTGTTTTGCAAATTTTGTTTCAACTATGAGATAGAGTTTAATATTGCCATTATCTTTTTTATAAACAATTGCCCAGTCTGGGGAGTAATTGCCATAAGGAGTATCTATTACAAAACCGCCCTTTTTAAGTTTGGTAAATAATAGGACATTTTTGTTCTGTTCCAGCTTTTCAGCAAAGGAGTATTCACCTTCACTATCCATACGGTAATATTTATTAATAGCTCTGCGATTAGCAGCATTTGTTATGTATACTGCCTTTTCGCGGTTAAATAGTTCTTCATCAATCGTATCTGCTTCAAATATTTTCCCGGTTTCAAGTTCATACCCTTCAATTACTTCATAGGCATAAAGGTTTTGGGCTTTCGCGTTGTTTAGTTTATTTAATATTTCCCCTGTAATAGCATCTAGTATATCCTGATTATTTAGCAGCTCTCTTTTTTCAAGCCTCCATATAATTTTAAGGATAGCAAAACGTGGCAGCATAGTATGATGCATTATATAGTTAACAATTTCCAAATCACTTTTCTGTTCAATAAAATCCTCTGAAATATTGTCAATGACTTTAATAGCAGCATCTGCCATTTTAAATTTTTGGGTTTCATCAAAACCAGCTTTTCCTGATTCAATTTCATATTCATTTTTTACACGCATAAATTTTAAATATTCATTTAGCTCATTACTGCATTCTTCAATAAACTTATCTTTGTTTAAATCAAATTTATAGATAGACCGTTTGCAAAGTTTTTCAGACAAACTTTTAAAGAGTTTAACAAAATCTTCCTCTGCAACGTAATTATGTACGGAATTAGTAATTGGGTCATTATCACCATTTTTTATAGTGATTTTGTGAGTCCCTTTTTGAACCATATATTTAATGAAATTTTCTTTTATCATTTCACTGTGTTCTTGCAGTGTCTCGTCTTTAAAATTCAAATATTTTATACTTTCAGCGGCATTGGTTAGGGTATTGCTTGTAGAAACAACACCTCCATAAAACAGTTCATTTTTGAATGCATCAACCAATGCCGGAGTAATTTTAATCTTTGGTATACCAGCACTTTTTAAAGTTGAAATAATTATATCTGCGGTAACTTCATCCTTATTAAAATTCATACTGTCATTAAAATCCCTTTGTAGATTGTCCGCAAATTGCTCATAGTAATCGTTAGCAATAACAGTAAGCTCATTAACTTCGCTATCAGTACAGCGGTTCCCTGTAACATCAACAGGCAATCTTAACCCTCTGCCAATTTCCTGTTTTTTAGCAATTTCAGACCCGCCGCTTTTTAAAGTACATAGTGTAAAAACATTAGGATTATCCCAGCCTTCACGTAATGCAGAGTGTGAAAAAATAAAAGCAAGAGGTTCATCAAAAGAGATTAATTCATCTTTCTTTTTCAATATCAGGTCTATCCCCCTGTCTATATCTTCTTGCGATTTGGCTTTTACTTTGTTGTCATCAATTGAACTGTCCCAGCCCTCTATATCTACCGCAGTCTTGTTTTTATCTATGGCAAAATAGCCTTCTCTTACATTTTGGATGTCGGTATAGCTTTTAAACAAATCAGAATACTTTTCAAATTCTTTTTTATACTTGGGGTCAGAAATAAACTTTTTATATTCTTCATCAAATATTCTAAAATATTCTCCTCGTCCATCTGGTTGTGTGTTATCTCTTACTTTAGCAACTTCATCAATAAAGAATAGAGACAATACCTTTATTCTTTCCCCTTTTGCCAATATTTTGAATTGTTTGTCTAAGTGATTAATAATAGCCAGTTGTATTTGAATTTTGACAGCTTCATTATGTGTGAATTCATTAGTGCTTTGACCCAGAGCAATTTCTTTTATGTCATCCTTGTAAGCAATTTTTAAAGGTTTAAGTTTGTGCGGGTCTTCCTGTATTCTTATATCCCTGTATTGAACAAGTTTACCAGACAATTCAAATAGCGGTGTACCACCACGAACGTCAAATGTTTTAAATTTGATGCTACTACCTTGCTCCTGACAAAATATTTCAATGCGGGCTTTTAGTTCCTTTGTGAAACTTACATACCTGATATAAGGACTATCTTTAGGAATGATTCCATGTACGGTTTTTACTTCTATTTTTTTAACTAAGTCCATTTGAAATGCATCAAAAGAATCCAGCTTGTATACTTGATTAAATAGCTGTTTATGAGTAGCGGAATAACGCAGAGTAAATAATGGGTTAATTACTTCAATTGCCTGCAAGGAAGCGGACTTTTTCTTGGCGGTGCCTTCTATTTTTTGAGGTTCATCTATGATTATTATAGGGCGGACATATTTGATGTCTTCCCACAAAACCTGACCATATTCATCCTCTTGTCTGATTTTGTTGGTATCTTTATTAAACGCATGGATATTCATTACGCAAATACTAAGTTCTTTGGTTTCTACAAAACCGGTGCTTACTTTTTGAGGGTTATTGCTATCATAAACAAAACTGTGTTTTTTAAGGTCAATATCATATAGAGCTTTAAAGTGTTCCTTTAACATATCAATTGTTTTTTCAACACCCATACGGATTGGGATAGAAGGGACTACTATGATGAATTTATTAAAGCCATATTCACGATTTAGCTCAAGTATTGTTCGCAGGTAAACATAAGTTTTTCCTGTTCCAGTTTCCATTTCAATGGTGAAATTATTGTTTTGTATTTCACTATCTGCAAATAGATTATTTGTTAGCTGTACTGACCGCAAGTTTTCCAGTAGTTTACTGCCTTCTGTTATATCCAGGTTGCGAACAGGGTCACCAGCAGTCCATTTGTATTTTTTACGAATATTCTTATATATGCTTGTAGTTGGTATTTTAGGCAATCCGCGAAAAAGCTCGACAATAGAATTAACAGCTTTTAGCTGGTAATCTAATTTGTCATCAAATTGAAATAATATACGGTTTGTCATCTTTTATTCTTCATTTCTAAACCACTCGAATTCGTGGGGTTTAATCTTTCCCTAAATAAACTCTACAGTATAAGTTTTTTTGCTTTCACCTGTATTTCTTGATATTAAAGCCTGTAACCGTCTGAAAGTTTCATCTTTAAGGGATATGTCATCTTCAAAAGCACTGTCCCTGAAAACGTACTTGATTGGCAGCGGTTCAATGGCTGCTAACGCTTCTATTAGTTCTTTAGTAATTTGTTCTTCAAGGCAGACAACGTAACTGTCCGCAAACATGTAAGTGCGATTCCCTATTTTTGATATTTGTTCTACTTTACTTGAAAGCGGTATGTCTCTCTGACGCAAAAGTATTTCATATACCACATCAATATCTGTAAAATGTATCATGAAATCAAGCAGGTCTTTTTGGGAAAATTGGATTTCTTCAATGGGCGTAAGTCCAGTATTGTTGATTGCGTCATGTGTCCAGCGGATATTGGAATACGCAACACGAAATACTTTAAAGCCAATATCAAGAGTGTCAGGATTGACTATAGCACCTTCGGATTCAAGTAATTGTTGTTGCCCATTTTGTTTTTCTTTAAGCTGTGCAACTATTTTTTCCCCTGCACGACGGATACGCTCTTTACCTATTTCACAAATATTTTTATAACCTGCTTTGTAGGCTTCGCTATTTTCATCACAAGGTTCAGGGAGTTGAACACAAATATATTTACGATTACCTCCATCTTCTGCATTAAGTTGCATAACAGCGTGAGCAGTGGTAGCAGAGCCAGAGAAGAAGTCTAGCAGGATGTCACTTGAATTAAAATCAATGATTCTTGCTAAATAACCTATTAATGTGCTCGGTTTAGGAAAATCAAAATCTACACCTAATTCTTTTAATTCTTTAGACCCAATAGAGTTTGTATTTTCATCAATAAGATTTGAAGGTACGTATCCTTTTTCTTGTATTTCATGCAAATACTGTTTTGTGTAAACATTCCAATTAGAAGAGTTTCCATTTTCATCTAACAATGGAGAGTTTTTTGATTTATTAAAGGACAATCTGTGTTTTTGAGATAAGTATGATTCCTGAGACCATCTCCACACTTTGTCATTTCTACTTTTTGGATTAATTTTTGCTCCATCTGAGATAATTTCAGGAAACGAATTTCCAGGTGGAATAGCAAAGCTGCCGTCTGGGCATTTGTAATATCCTAAAATAAAGCAACTAAAACGTCCTGCATTTTCTCAAGATAACCCAACCTGAAAAGATACTTTCCATAATTAAAACAACCTAATGGATAA
>QKMY01000059.1 GCA_003242895.1 Candidatus Margulisiibacteriota bacterium | reverse complement strand
TTGCAAAACAAGGTTGCAGCCTGGGAAAAATCTCAATCCAAACCGCCAACCAACTTCAAACTGCCAAAAGGTTATTTACCCACCGAAAGTATCTGCACCCTACAGATAGAGTGATTTGAAAATATACCGATATAACTGTACAATAGTACATAAATGATGCAAAACTATAATCTAACTCTATTGGCTCCGCCTGGGTACGTCCATTATCTTGCTTTTGCAGAAGTGTCCTTATTATTAGAACAAGCTTTTCAAACTATTGGGGTTAATTGCACCTTTGAAATTAATAATCTTCAAAAAGACAAAATTAATATTTTACTTGGATACCATTTAATAAAAGAGCCTGAATTACTAGGAGACTATAAATATATACCATATCAACTGGAACAATTATCTGCTAAAAACGGGTGGTTCAATGAAACTGTTTTAACTATCCTAAAAAACGCGTATTCCATTTGGGACTATTCTAATGAAAATATAGCGTTTATGAAGCAATACGGATTATCTGCCAAATTATTGACAATTGGTTATCACGATAAGTTAAAGAGAATACAACACGATGTAAACAAAGATATAGATGTATTATTTTATGGCTGTCTAAACGAACACAGAAAAAACATTCTCGATCAATTAATCGCACTTGGCTATAGAGTTAAAAATCTCTGCGGGGTTTATGGACAAAAGAGAGATGAGTATATTGCCCGTGCAAAACTGGTTTTAAATATTCATTTTTATGATACTCAAATTCTTGAAGTAGTTAGAATATCTTATCTACTCAACAATAAAATCTTTGTCCTATCAGAAGAATCACCAACCAATCCCTATAAAGATACAGGATTAGTTACCGTTAGTTATCACAATATCGTTAGCGAGTGCCGAAAATATCTGGATAACTTAAAGCTGATAGATGAAACAAGAGAACTTAATTATCAGAGATTCAAGCAAAATTATCAGATGAGCATTTTTTTGGATAGAGTGTTGAGAGTATAGAAAAAATCAATATTGGATGAGAGAACAAATGACGAACAAAAATAATACGATTAAAATTGATTTATGTTGTGGCATAAGAAAACCAGATGGTTATATTGGTGTGGATAATTTTAAAAACGAAAAGGTAGATATTATCTCTGACCTGAATGAAAGGTTTCCTTTTGACGATAACAGTGTTGATTATGTTAGAGCTCATGATGCCATTGAACACTTAAAAGATAAGATCCAAACCATGAATGAAATTTGGCGAGTTTGCAAGCCCGCTGCAACGGTAGATATATTCGTTCCATCCACAGATGGCCGGGGTGCTTTTCAAGACCCGACACATATAAGTTACTGGAATATTAATTCTTTCATGTACTACTCTGTAGATAATCAACCTGCACTTGAACTTTGTCATAAATATGGGTTCAAAGGGGCCTTCAAAATAACACAAATCTATAATATTGACGGCGGAAACGGCATAATTCACGTGCAAGCTTTTTTGACGGCCATTAAATAAAGTTACAATCGGCCATTTTAGTTCGATTTTGTTTATACCAGCGTAAGTTTGGTATGATATAATACTAGAGGTCTTATTTCGTTATCCAATTCCCGAAAGAGTTTCTTGCTTTTTGATAAATATATTTGGAGTATAAAAAAATTAATTCCACTCTTCCTTTTGTTAGTGTTTTAGTTCCGACTTGCGATAGAAGGATATTTATCCCTCAATTACTACATTGCTATTATTCTCAAACTTATCCCCAGGATAGAATGGAACTTATTATTGCTGATGATGGACAGGATCCAATACATGATCTCGTAGAAGGCAAACCTGGAATAAAATACCTGAGACTTAACGAGAAAATAACCATCGGCTCAAAAAGAAATTACTTAAATGACAATGCAAATGGAGATATTCTGGTTTGCATGGATGATGATGACTATTATCCGCCCGTAAGAGTGGCTCATGCCGTGGAAAAGCTGACAAACAGCGATAAACTGATTGCAGCAAGCAGTGAAATGTTAATATATTTTATAAATAAAATAGGATTATTCAAATCAGGTCCTTTCCATGAAAACCATGGATCAAACGCAACCTTTGCTTACAAAAAAGAGTATCTTTTAAACAATCGTTATGATGATACAAAAACTATTGCAGAAGAGGTCTCCTTTACAAATAATTTTACTAACCTTATGATCCAATTGGATAGTAAATCGACTATTCTCGTCATTGCACATAACACAAATACTTTTGACAAGGAAAATTTGATTTTCCTCCCATCAGGAGAGTTAAATCCTGATTTTAAGAAAGTATCTACGGCGGAGCTAATAATAAACGAAAAAGCTTTTGAGTTTTATAAAAACATGTTACATTGAGATATTCACTTCGATCCTTTTCTGCTCATCTTTTTTTTCTACCCGTTTGTTCTCATCCTTCTGAGCCTTATATCTTTTATCAATTTCTTTTTCATGTTCCTTAAAATTTTCTTCTTTTATTTCCATATTCTTGCTTATCTCGTTCATATTATCTATAAATAGCTGCATGATCCCCGCCGCAAACTGTTGTCCGCCTGAATTGTTAAGGATTGTCGCAATTACATTATCTATATTAATTCCAGGCTTAACTTTTATCTCAGCATTTAATAGGCCTTCCGCTGCGCACCCGGCAATCAACTGCATTACCAGAAAGGGATCTAATTTTGACTCAGACTGTTCAAGCAATTTTTTAAAATCGTTCAAAGTAAGGGGCTGCTGTTTATTTTCATTGAACTCGGCACTGAGTTTTTTCAGGATACTTGTAATTGTCAGTTTATCTTGTGACGGAATCTCACTTTTATCAATTTCTTTCAATATATTATCAACAGCTTTCTGGGAATCCTTCACCTCTCTCGTCTGCTGATTGTTCGATGACCCTTGCAGAATTGCTCCCAATCTACTTATTGAATCATTATCTATATTTATACTCATACCAAACAGCTCCTCTCTATCATAAAGACATAATCTTTGTCTCTGAATTATAAAAATTGCAATTTTTTTTAAAATAATTTAAAATTTTTAAAACTCTTTGTATTTCTTTTTCTGTCAGGCGCACCCCGTCTTCTTTGACTTCTCCGGTAATCAGATCAATTTCGAATACTCTTTTGGATGAGGCCACTGCAACATACAGCGTAGCTTTATTTTTCTCCTCAACCAAATCTATCTTTGATCCGTTAGGAAGTCTGCCCTTAGGACTCTTCAAGCCCATTAGCTTTATTTCATCTCTTTTAAAAAAATCTTCTTCCGAACTTTTTGCCCTATTATTACCCTGCGTTAAAAAATCCTCTGAATATATGCCAAAAAGCTCTTCATCATTCCCAACCTTAATATCCATAGCCGCCTACCTAATGTATACCCACATTATTTATTTATCGTAACTTTTATTTTTCAATTTCATTTTCAATAAAGATCACTAACCTAAATTACTTCATAATTCCTTCTACTAATCCTAGCAACTTTTCAACGAGATCTAAGTTATCATGCTTATTTCTCTTCATAAATATTATTATATTTTTAATTTCTCGCGCCCATGCTTTCAATGAGTCATCTTGCTCTATTTTGATTTCATTCATTTCTTTAATATACTTAGCCGCTTCCTGGACTTTTTTTTGGGTTTCTTCTTCTACTTGTTTCCCTGCATTCTCAACCATATCAATTATTACTTTAACTACGGGAATATAACAATCTTTATGAGAAAACAGAAAGATTCCCTCAGAGACCTTGCTGGTCAAATCCTCCCAAAGATACTCACTAAAGTCATTACCACCACTCGTATCATTAAACTTCATCGCAGAAAGACTATCGCCATCATAAGATATTTCGGATGCTATTTGAGATTCGTCTTTTAGCCTCTCTAAAAGCTTAACCAAGCTCTGACGTTTTTGGGCATAATATACGTGCCGGGTATTTTCGTGGAGAAGGTTTACCATCTGAAGCTCTCTATTGGCAAGATCAAACATACGCTTGTTAGCTTGGTCTTTCAGGGATGAAAACTCTTCTTCAGATAATGGACAATCCAGTCTATTAATATTTTTAAGGACTGCCTTTATTTTTTTTTCATTCAAGTCATACGCCGGTCCGGTCAATGCATAGAAACTCGCCCGCTCCATGAGTGCTTCTTTTAACATCTCCAACAACTTCTGGACAGCCATTTTCGTGGCTTCCTCACTCATCTGCTCATCAAGGTCCGGAGTAAAAATTCCCAATTGGATCAAACCTTTTTTTGTCTTCATTAACTTAAAAGCTGTGTCAAGATAAGTTCTTGCTCCCGGATTAACCGCTCTTCTCATTAACAAGGCTTTATAACGATTAATCAAGATTTCCTTTTCGTCATCCTGATTGTAGGCATATTCGCCATAATCAGGTTTTTTCTGCTGCTGTTGTCCGGAATCGCCACCGGCAGACCCATAGTCTTCAATTTTAAAATTAACTAACCCTAAATCATTAACGACATCATGTAATTTATCCATTAATTCTCCGGTATTTAATCCGGTGAGTGCAGCAAGGTATATAAGCTTATCTGCGTTTTTGTACTCCATCTCTCGATTTTTTGGATTAGCATTAGCCCTTACGAAAGTACTAACAATCTCTTCCTGCGCAAAAGTCTGGATATCCTGCTGCCCATCAGATATAACAAATTCAGCAGAACCTCTTATACCGCCACGATAGCCACCGAACCCGTCTCCCCCTAGTTTCTCCTGATTGAACGCATAGTTCTGAAGAAATCCTTCTTTTCTTTTTGCCATAGTTAAAAAAAGCTTATCGCTTCCCGAGCTTTCAATAAGCATCCGCTGAACATAAGCGTCTTTAATCTGTGAAAGAAGTTGCGACCGGACACTATACTTAATTTGCATTTGCAAATCATGTAATTGCTGGCTGGACATACCCTCCCTTCGGAGTTGCTGCTCCAGATAGCTCATTCGCTGCTGAAGCTGCTGCCTCGAAGTCTCATGCATATCTTTCCCTTGCGCTAGCAGTAACTGAGGATAGCAACTAAGATACTCTTTTATCAAACCTTTTTGGCTCCCACTCAAGGACTTCGCGAAAAAACTATTCCCCTTGAACAAAGGTTTATCTCTATCGGCACCTTTATCTTCGCTCTTACTCTTAGCTTGAAAGACAGCGAACTCGCTTTGCATACTTTCTCTGGCTTTAGCTATCTCTTGCTTTGAAAAGCCAGCCTTCTCTAATTTCTGCTCGAGATCACTAAGCTTCTCTTTTAACGAAGCCTCATTTTTCTGTTGCCGAACATGTTTATCTTCATTTAACAGCAACTGCGGGTACGCATCAAGGTATTCATTAAGGAGTTCTTTTTGTTTTTGGTTAATTGATGAAGAAAAATAATGTTTTCCCTTCTCATAAAGGTTTTTTAGCTTCTGCTGTTGCTCAGCCCCTACATAACTGAGGCATTCTTTCACATCTCCCTTAAAAGCCTTTAAACTCGACTGGTCCATACCTTCTTTTTGAAGCTGCTCTTCCCTTTTTTTCATGTTTTGCAGGACTTTTTCTCTATTAGCCGGGGTTATTGTACCTCCATCGGACATGGCACCATGAAAAGCTTTTACATAGTCTTCCATTGCAGTCTTCTTATCTTCTGACAGTTGGGAAAAAAAAGTATTTCTGCTCAGAAGATTATCCTTTAAGTTCTTAAGATTCTTATTTTGAGAAAAAGCGTTATCTGAAGCGTGCGATACGGTGGAGCCATCTTGTCCGGCCTCTTCCCGTTTATAAAGAAGATCTATTTCTCGGTTAAAGGCTTCAGTCGACTTTTTCTGGATAAGCTGATTCATTTTATTAACATCAGCGTCAGAAGCTTTTTTAACCAGATTACCAAGCAGCTTAACTCCAATACCGGATTCTCCGTGATCCTCAGAAACTATAGAAGCAATATTGTCACGCGTAATATCCTGATCCACTCTCTGTTTTTGCTGTTTACTAACCTTAGCATTCTCATTAACGTTTTGCGCCATATTTATATTTACGCCCTGATCGGTAGATAGTCCCATTATAGCTTCGCTTCCTTACTGGTTAATTCTGCTACCCTATTCGCTAAAAGGGCTTCGTATTGGAACTCAAGAGCTTTCTTATAATAGTACATTGCCTGCGAACTATTTTGCCTGCAATCATAGATAACCCCTAAAATATAATAAGGCTTATAGAGATAGCTTTCTAAATCCACATCAACCCCAGCAGCTGCTGCTGGGACTTGAAGCTCAAGAATAGAGTTTGCATACTGCTCTGCTTCATCAATCCTGCCCCGTTTCAGGAGCATATGAGCTAAATTCCAAATAACCCAGGCAAAAGAAGGGTCTTTCGTTGCCATTTCTACTAAGGAATTAAAAAAGGCTTCCTCCCCATTAATTTCTTTTATACAATTCAGCTTTAACTGATAAAATTCGCAATAAAGATACTCAGGTAAATTTAATTTATTTTGAATTTCATCGAGGTATTCCAGAACTTTAGAATAATCTTTCGCTAAGTAGTAATTCCTTGCGAGCAGAAACATATAAAGGAAATCATCCGGATTATTTTTCTTCACTTCTTCCAACATAGAAATATTACGTTGCCTTTTAGCCGCAAATCGCTCTTCCGTAATACCTACATCACCCCAGTGATAAATTCTTGCCCCGACCCAACAACTACCCTGCAGAAAAATACCATCAGGTGTAATCACCTGCTCATTTATCGGCCGATCAAATCGCAATCCACGATTATTACGAAACAACTTAACACGACTATAATGGTCGCCTTGCTCATCAAGCTCACCCTTTTTACACTGATAAATTGGAATCATCAATCCGGATTCCTCTTCAGGAATGCTATCAAGATGTTTTTTTAAAGCAAAAAGATCTTCTTCCTTGATATACTCGTCTGCATCAATCCAAAGGATCCATTCACTTGAAGCATCCATTATTGATTCATTTCTGGCAGCTGCAAAATCATTTATCCAAGCGAACTCTTTAACTATAGCACCAAAACTTCCAGCGATTGAAATAGTATCATCAGAGGAACCGGTATCGACAACAATGAGTTCATCAACTACATTAGATATTACTGGCAAAGTAAGTTTTAGCATTTCACTTTCATTTTTAACAATCATACAGGCTGATAGTGAGGTCATCGCAAACTCCTTTTTCTTGAAAAAATATTCAGCTTCCTTAGAGATTTCTCAATCATCTCTTTATCTCCGGTGTCTTTTTCATAAAGCTGCTCCTGCTCTTTTTCTCTCTGTTTCAGGCGTATTTCAGCTTTTTTAATATACGAGTCTAATTTACTTAATTTTTTAAATATCTCGTTGCGGTCCAGTCCGTCTGTTGCAATCTCCGGCATAAATCCCTACCTAACTATGCTTAAAATCTTTATTATATAAAAAATCTTATTTAAAAAAATTCTCATGATACATAATGCAGCTGAAAATCCAGATTGTTTTTCTCTTCATGAAAAGCAGTTAATATCTTTTTTAATTGCTCAATTTGTACTTCTTTTATGCGCCTTTCGGAATAATGCCCAGGATATCCGAGTCGATCCATTTGTGTCATAAATTGAGTCCGAAGTTCCAAAATCACTTTCTGCTGGGCCTTGATTTCGTTCTTTGTCCCACCACCGACAATTGCAATCATCTCACTATTATATTCATTTTCGTCGAATAGCAATTTATTCTCTTCCACTGCAGAAAGAATAGCTTGTTTTTGCAGTTTTTTAATTTCCTCTGCGGTCATTCCCAAAATAGAGAGAAGCTGTCCAGCAATTGCCACATTAAACTGGGCAAATTTAGCCACCATAAGATTGTGAGAACGCGCTTGTACATAATGCTTTACATAACTGTCTATATAGGTCTGCATCTTTTCTCTTAAATCTATCTTTAGCCCCAACACTTTAATAATACCAAGGCTGTTTTCACTCGTTAAGATAGATGTAGAAAACGATTCGTTATCCCCTAAATTAATCTCGTAATTAACTTTACCTTTATCATTTACGGTCTTCCAACTGAATATAGATTTCGGTTGTGCGGATAAATGAACCTTATCCTGGGTATCAGGCATCTCCACTTTCGGCACCTGTTGACGAACTTGTTGTTCCTGACGAACGTTATTTTTTATAGACAAACTTTTTTGAATCTTCTGATAATACACATTTTGTGTTATATCTTTTTTGGGCTGGTTCTCATCGATTTCTTTTATAGGAACATTCTGCGACATAATTATTACCCTATAAGTTTCTCTACCGATTTTTCCATTTCTCTTCCTACCTCAGAAAGCTTCGTAAAGTTTGCCAAAATATTCTGATTATCACTTATATACCGTTGAACAGCCATCGAAGCCGCAACACCTGACTTATCATCATAAAATTTACCGTCAAGAGTTATCCCCGGATCATCACTTGTATATTGCCTCATAATCTCGATAAAAGAATTCATCGATTTTTTACTAAACTGTGCGAGCGATGGAGCCCTTCGCAATCCAGCATTATAAATTGCATCATTCATATTAATCGCACCTTCAATTTGATTTACCATGATACTTCTCCTTTTTTATATTAATTCTTCCCCCATATGTTATAGAATAAACATAGGCATAATAATCAATTTACTAATACTATCGTTTTTTATTGGCATTAACTTGCATCAATTATCTCTGTTGCAGAAAAAAACAACGATACCAGTATATTAATAATTCTACCAAAACATCTAAAAATCCATATCGCACAATGGGTCAAAATATTAACTGACCTCATCGATTTTCTTATTAGGGATCTTCTGAAAGGTTAACTCTTTCCCAATATCCTCAAGCATCTCCGTTTTTACATCCAGATATTTAGCGCTTTTAGGCATTTTTTTAACAAGATACTTAGAAATATCATCATAATATTGATGTGATTTTAATTTATCCTTTAAACTCATGGATTCCACCTGCTCCTTCGTTCATACCCGATATCGCATACATAAATTAGTCATTTCAATAGTTCGGTTGACTAACAATCCTCTTAGATAATTACGTTATCCTCCCGCTTAATTTCTCTACTCAAAATATCTTGAAGCCTTTGTTTTTGCTGCTTGTTACTATTTTGTGTTTGATCTCTTTTTAGTATCTCTCTCGCGAGACCTTCTTTTTCTGAGATATCTCCGATTTCGTCTTCGCTACATTTATCAGTACTAATAATTTCTTGCCGGGGTATTGCACCAACAGAAGCTTGCATTACTTTTTTGAGGCCCCCTCCCGGCTCTTTACTTCTCATCTGCTGTTCAAGTTCAATTCTTTGACGTATCGTATTAATTATAATTTGCTTATTAGTAAGATTTTCAGCTTCAGCCATCCGGGTAATTGGCCTCGATATTGATTTTTCTTGATATTTCCTGATTTTCGTCGGGAACTCCCGCAATTCTCTAATTAGTTTCTTTATCCAAGGCACTAAAATAGTAGGTTTTCTTTCCTGTTTAATTATTGGACTTGTCTTATTATCCTCGCCAATTAAGGAACTGGGAACTGCCACGCGTTTTTTTTCCAAAAAATCCATAAGGTAGCTAATATTCAACTTTTTTTCTTGATGTATAAGCACCTCAGTTAAATCAATGCTGCCTTTCCTTTGAGTCGGATTCGGACTCTGCTCATGCAAAACAGAGTTATCCTGACTACTCAACACCTTCTCAATAAATGGAAAAAAATCCCGCAAAAGCTTATTCTGCTCCGGAAGCTCAATAGGGTTAACAACAAAGTCTTCGATATCATTATTTTGATCAAGCCTGCCCATAATTAGCTATTCATCGCATCCTTTAATTTTTTTTTGGTTTCAACAATTTTTTTTTCAATCGCATCTATTTCCTGGTTGTATTGTTTGACTTTTTTATAATTTGTGACTATCACATAAAGACTTTTTCCAATTGAATATAAAATATAACAGACAAATAAAAAAAACAGAATGTTTAACAATAGTGACTCAAAAGGGCAAAACAACTTAATAATTCCCAAAATTAGATACCTCCTAGACACTCTTCGTTATTTTCGAGTAATTATCTGCGCGTTACTACGATTTTCAAACAGAACTGAAGCAATAAGCTCTCGGTCACGATTGTCGAGAAATCCTAAAAACAATAAAACAACCTCTTTTGTCTTTGAACGAAGAATTGAAATTACTTCACTTTTAGACAATCGTTCTTGTTTTATCTGTAAAAGCAACCGCCGCACTTCATCTTGAGGGCGATCTCCCACTGCCACCCGTCTAATAATAATTCCATTCATGCTTAAAGAAGCTATTTGCTCCTCCATAGCAGGAACAAAAACCAGTAATTCTTCAAACTTAAGTGCCCGCTTTATCTTATCAGGAAGGGCCCCTTCAACGTATTTCAATATTTCCGATGGTAACTGACTATTAATTATTTTAACATTTTTTAACATACCCGCTAAAGGCATTTCTTTACTCATCTGTTTAAATAAGCCGAGAATTCCTCGTGCGATAAACTTATTAACTGCTTCGACGTCTGAAGCAATTCCCCAAGTATCTGACAATGACAATTTGTCCATCAATAGAGCAATTACAATAGTCCTCGAAACATCATCAGTATTTTTAATTTCTTTTAAAAAATGCGAAATATTACCAGCTAATTTCTTAATAAAGACAATAAATACCTTCTGATTCTGTGTTGTAAGATAATGGTAACACTTAGAAGCTTTGTCCTCCAGTTCTTTTCTAGTCGAGCCAAGAACTGACAGCTCTTTATCAAGAAAGACAAATAATTCACTCACTACCGCGTCTATATTTGATTCTTGCATAAACGATAAAAGTTCGCCGTAGCTGTTTCTGAATGTTTGCAAAGCAACCGAACGAACGAGAGGGCTGATACGCTTATCTTTGAAATCAGGAATAAAGGTATCAAGCTTGCCAAGAACAACTAAGATATTTTTCAAATCTTCTTCGATAATTGAATTGTTATCTATCTTTTTTAGAAAATCTATACTTTGCTTATAAGACGCAATTACGGTGGTGGTATTTTTTATCGAATCAATATTATTTTCTGTTAAAAAAACCGTTAGGTTATCGGTGAGCTCCAGAATCTTTGTTTTATATTCATTATCCACTGCATTACCCATTTCGGCACCTGCCTTTATCAACTATTTTTAGGCAGCATTTTTATATTGTATAACATTTTGCAGGCTTTTATTAATCTTTAGAGCTCCGCAGATAAATGCTATTTCTTTTTCATTGCTGTTTAAAACTATACTTATAATATCCTTGAGTTCTGCTGAAAGCTGATATTTTCCTAATATAGTATCTATTACCTGTATTATAGCATCTTTTCTCTTCGGATCATTTACAAGCAACAGCGAAACTGCTTCTTTATGATCATTGGATGACATTACAAGAACAGTGCCAATGGAATTGATTACGCGCATAACATCTTGTTTCTCCTGTGCTTCAAAACTCGCAGTTGCCACCCGCTTCAACAACCTCCCCAACATCGCAACCATTTCTTTTTTATCTTTTTCTTTTTGTTGCTGAACAAAATTCAGGGATTCCCCCGAAAAAGCCTCGATACTGGCAGTTGAAACACCAGAAACAATACTGAACAAATCCTTAGCTGCTTGAATTTTTTGAAGCATTGATTCCCTTTGCAATTCTTTATTGTTTTGTTTTAGCAAATCCCCGACAATCTGAGCACACACTATTGTATAAGATTCAGTGGTTACACCAGCCCTATTAGCATAGGAACTATTATTAATAAGCGTTTCTAACGATTTCACATTATCTTCGCTAAGAGCTGACCATATCTGGTAAATAACCTCAGGGTCCAAACATTCCATCGCGACATTGAGCGTAACTAGCAATTCCTCTGTTTTACCTACCTCATTGGCAAAGAGATTAATTACTGACAATAACTCTTTTGCAGTAAAAAAGCCTCGGCTAAGTAATGCTTTGATATCTTCCCTTTTCAAGTTGCCTTCGGATATTATTGATGCGATTTCAGCGGAATCTTTTTTCTCCTCCGGAGAACTCTGTTTAATATTATCTGAATACTGCGAAACAGGAACTTCGTTATCAGCAACAGTTTCAGTTATCGGGATTATTTTCTGCTCGATCACAACACCACTTTCATTAATATATTTATTCGGGTTAAAATCAGGATTAATACTATTTGTTTCCGAAAACATGGTTGAAATAATCTTTTTTGTTTCTGATGTAGTCTCAGGATCATTGAGTAACTCTCTCATATCTTGTGCAATATCGCCTGCGGACTTCAGTCCGCCGCCTTTCGTCAAAGAAATCTCAGCAAATATCCGGCTTGCTGTTTTTACATCTTCGCTTCCCAGCGCAATAAGCAGTTTTGTTACTCCCTTAGTATCGCAATGAGTAAGGCTTTTCGCGATAACTTGGGAAGATTTATCCGATTTTGCTAACGATATTAAATCTTTTCCGACGGCAGGAAAAGAGTCCTCTCCAATAAGCGAAATGGCTAACGCCAGAACTGTATTCACAACATTTTTTTCTAACGAAAGAATCCCGGATAATTTTGCTGCGTCTTCTTGCAAAGTTAGATCAGGCATTATTTCGGCCAAAGATTCAGCGAATTCAAGCAAGGTAGCAGTAGACGCCGACTTCTGGTCCGGGGAAATCTTCTTATCACAAAGCATCTGCGCGGCTATTGCCAGTTCAAAAATATTATCTAATTTTTTACCCCCGGGTAAATCTTTTAGCCGGGGCAGTAATATACTAATTGCCGGAAGAATCTCGGTTTTAATAATTCTTGCACATGAGGGAAGGACCTCCTGCTGGTCTCGGTTAGAATTAATTTTAATCAGTTCTTTAATTGCTTTTTCTAATCCTGAGCCGGCTTTGATATGCTCAGATTGTGTGTTTTTTATAAGAGTCATTTCATTCACAATCCTGTTAACATGCTCGTCTGCAATAGCCTGATCAACGCCGTTAGTCTTTAATACTTGCGTAGTATCTTGTTTGTCTCTTATTACCTCCAGTAACAATCCTAACTCCATGGTCTCCGAACTATTAAGGCTCCTTGTTGCGCCCTGACTGATTGTCATGTCGCCAGCTACTGCAATTAACTTCTGTACATTTTCTGGGTTCATAAGCGCAGCTATATAAGCAGACAGATAGGTATCTTTGCTAAGAATCTGATCAAGGACTTCATACGCAAATGCCGGGTCCTGGTTCTCGATAAAACCTTCGAGTTCTTGGGAGGCTTTTGCTATGTTTTTCTTATCACTACATAGTTTAATGAGAGATTCGGCCTTTTCATTTACCTTTGACTCAAGAGAAACAGCAGGCGCACTCTGACTAGGATTGTTGCTATCAGCTTCTTTTGTTTGGACTGTAGTTACCGTAGAAGAGGTTTCTTTCTCATCAACAACTGTTCCAGTCAGTATTTCAGTGGTATTCGTCTCACTTATCCTAATTGATTTCCCATTGTAAACAGCCCGAAAATTCTGCTGATCAAGGTTCTTGTTAACCTCAACCGATTGCCCAAGCAAAGAAGTGATCTCTTTTGGGTCATCAACTATTTTGTCGGACGTATTATCCAATACGTATGCTTTCTCTCCTGCCCTGACCACTACCGCCGAGTGGGAACCGTCACGGGTAACCACAACCGCGCTTTCAGTAACCTTGATCCCGGCAGATTCCATCATTGCCTGTACCATTCCAGAGAAGTCCTCACAATCACATTCCGGTTTTTTACCGGAGAGAATAGCATTAGAAATATCAACTAAAGAAAGAGATTTATCTTCCCCTTTTGATTCCGGTAAAAGGGTAAGGTTGTTCTTTGCATAGGCGAAGATACCGTTCATTTGCTCTATTACCGGAGCTTTCTGGTCAATATTAGCCGCCTTAACAAGTTTGGCTATTTCTCCCTGCGAGACAACATCTTTTAGCTGAAGCGATCTGAGAAATATTTTTGAATCATTCCTTACTTCTAAAGGCATAGCATTATCCCCGGCTAAGGTTTCAAGGCGTTTCTGGATATCTTGATGCTGGGATTGATAATCATTATTCAATATAAAAGCTGAAAACTTTTCTCTTCCTACCGAAACAATCTCAGAATTAGATGACATAAGTAGAGCATTAAGATAATTCATATAGTCGTATATTTCATCGGAATCAGGCAACCTTATGTCTTTCAATATCTCGACCTGCATAGATTTATCCTTCGGGCAGAGTAACACCTGTGCGGCAATGAGGTTCATCTTCTTAACATAATCACCTTCATCGGAAATGTCTACAGTAAGCTTGTCAAAAATATCGTTCTTCATTTCCTCCATATCAGCCGGTTTATCTGAAAATAGTTTCGTGATAAGATCTGCCGCCTCGGAATGCAGCCCCTGCTTAACCATACTTGTAACAGCTTCTTTTACCAGCTTTTTAGTGTCAGAAAATTTTTCTTTTGATGCATCACTTTTTTGCACAATTTCTTCCGCACATTTTAAGGTGGTTATTACTGCAGCAACGTTATTCAAACCCTGCTCCCTTTTTTCCAACAGCAAATCTATTTCTTCTTTGTACGGCCCACTCCAAATATCACCCAAAAACTCCAGGATACTATCCCAAACACCTGCAAAAAAGCCTTTGGGCTCTAATTTTTCATTAATAATACTAAGTGCAGCATTAAGAGTATTAATACGATTCTCTTTGTCTGGAGATGACTTTTTAACAGCAGCAACAAAATCTCCCAATTTTTTATCATCATTTAAAATTTTCATTAAGTTAGTAAAAAGCGATTGATCTGACATAAGAATCCTACTCGTAATATCAGCAAGTGATTGATTATTTTCACCAGTTGCCACCTGAGCTTCAATCCATTGAGCAATAAGTTTATCCATTCCCGCCTCAAGTTTGTACATAGTTTTAAGAAACTGTGCTTGGTCATTCGGGTTCTTTATTGAAGATATTGCATTGCTCAATAATTCAAGCTTATCCGCCTCATTAGCTGCGTTCATAACTTGCGCTGCTAAGGCTTTGGGATCGATTACTTCCGGAGCAATTTGCTTTAATTGATCTATTAATTCTTGTTTCTTCGAGCTTGCGACAATCAAATTTACCATATCCATAAGAGGTATATTCTCTTTGAACTGAGCCACAAATATACTGAACTTTTCCTTATCCATATCTATAACGTTTTTACAAATCATTTTAGCGAGGTTCTCATCAAGTAACTGAATTTCGTTAACAACTTTTCCTGCCAATTCAGGAGACAAGTTCATCAACTCTTTCATAAATCCATTTGAAGTATCTTGTAAGATATGTTTATTGTTTATTACAACTTTAATTGCTACCTGCTTTGCTGCTTGCGCATCACTCTTATAGAATTCTGCCAAAATAGCTGCCGCCATAGTCGGTTTTTCTGCCACAATTGAAGAAATATAGTTCGTTAATTGAGTTACATTCCCGCTCTTAATTGATTCCAGCAATGAACGGGCTTCAATCAGAGAACTCATATCTGTAGCCTTAAAATCCTTCTCAAGCATTGCAGAATTGAGAGATTTTATCGTACTGTTTATATCGATATTTTCTTTCTTTGCAATAATTGCAATATTGGCAATAATGGCCGGATCATGATTATTTATTTCCATCACTACATGCGCTATCTGGACGCCTTTGTCCCCGGATTCTGCGGCTTTATTCAAAGCTAAAACGGTATCCTTCGGAGTATCAACCAACTGCTGCCGTATCACATCAGCTTTTTGCGCTTCCGTTAAACTCTTCTCCGCTAAAATTTCATCAACGCTTTTAGTCTTAAATCTCTCGATAATTTCTTTATGCTTATTTACTTCTTTTTTTATCAAAGCAGCGTCCGCAGTCAAACTCTTTACTATTGCCATCCCATCTTCCACTAATCGAGGAGTAAATCTAACAGCTCCTTCGTAATCTTTATTATGCTCTTTCTTATAATTTTTCTTAAAGTTGTCTATATAAGCTATTTCTTTTTTCTTAATATCTTGTTCAAGCAAACATGCTGTCCTGGAAAAAATATCCTGGGCTCGTTCTGCATTCATAGAAGATTCTTTACTTAATTGTGTTAAAGCTTCCTTGACCTGCACCTGCAGATTGTAGATATCCTCATTTCCTAAACTGGGCAGGTTGTCGGTACTGTAGGCTATTGGATTTGCTTGTTCAGTCAAAGACAACCACACTTTACTTGCAACCTCAGGATCAGCATTAATCAACATTTTCGCAAGAATTTTTGAGTCAATAGACTTATTAGCAACCATAAAGTCAACTAATGTCTCGATATCTACAGGAGGGACAGGTTGCGATTCTATTTTCGAAACAAGTGAATCAGCCATCGATTTAAGTGTCGGCTCCGACATATCATTCTTTGGCAAAGCTATAAAAAAAGAATTCACGAGGGCTTTAACATTCTCCTGATATGCAGTCGGCTTTGATTGAAAATCAGTAAGGAGATTATCAAAAAAAGCAGATGATTTATTAAGCTGTAAAGAAATATCCATTCCTTTTTTGGGGTCAGAGTTAATTAGGTCTGCGAGCAAGGGCAGTGCTTCGTCCGGTGACACGGCAAATAATTGCTGGATAAAAGCGGCAGCTTGTTCGACAGTAATCCCTTGAGCAACAAGCATTTCCACTACAAAACCTCTATTCTGTTTGATCAGGGACATACTATCAGCGGTTAACTGTTTACCATTTTTAAGATCAGAAATATCTGCGGCACATGCCTGAAGTTGAAGTTGCTTTAGCGACAATAGCTCGATTTTCTTTTTATTTAATTCTTCTTTTTTCTTATTCTGCTCATCCTGCATTGGCGTTAATTCTTTTTGTAAGGTTGTTTTGTCTTTATTATTCGGGTCCTGTATTTTAGTATTTAATTCATTAATTTTAGCATCTAATTCCTGTATTTTATTATTAATATCAGTAATATTATTCTCTAAATCAGTGACCTTTTTAGCAAGCTCACTTTCAGTCTCTTTTGGCCGCGTAACCGCTTCTCCGGCAAGTGCTTGCTTCATTGTCTTATTTGTAATCGCAAGTTGCTTGGCGTATTTTTGGTTCTCGGTGTTTTTCATCGCGGAAATAACTGAATCCGCAATAGCTGGATTAGTTTCTTGGATAACCTTAATGGCGGCAGCGAAGTTAACCACATCGGTTTTCAAAGATGCCTTATCGAGGGCTTGAGCAACGATCTCAGAACTCACTAGCATCGTTCCATCTGCCATTGGGCGAATGTAGACTGCTAACAATGAAGGATTAACTTCCAAGGCATTAACGATACTATTCCATTCTGCTTTATATTTTTCTTTCAACTTAGTAGGATCTGCATCTTCCTTCCATCTATTATTTTCATCTAGAAGACTATTAACTTTCATATAAGTCCAGATTTCATTCGACTTCGCTTCATCTATTTTCCCAGAGGTTACAAATGTAGTTTTGTCGATAACATTGTTTTTTGTAATAAGATTTGCTAGCATATTTGACTTTTCTTCACCAGTTAGCGCCTGAAATTTACTATCATTTTGAACCTTCTTTTGGAGATCTTTAATAAGCTCAGCATGTTCAGCTTTAGACTTCTCATCTTTCGTCAGATTATCTATCATACTAACAGCCTGCTTATAATCTTGAATATTTTCAGTTATCGCTGTTTTATTCTTTTCTATGGCGGCACTTGCTTGCGATGCAACATTGCTATCTGAATGGCTCTGCCCCATAGCTGCTAACATCTGGGAAGCAAGACTACGCTGTCCAGGTGAATAAGGAGCTCCTTTGTCGGTTAATACATGTTCGAGTGCCTTAATCAGCAAAGCTTTTGACGCACTATCAAGCTTCTGTTTATTTACTTCAAGATCGCCATTAAGACATTTCTTGAAATAATCTATTTTTTCTTTATCAGTAGATAATCCGTCCTGTGTCGACTTAAGAATACTGGATACGAAACCCACGGCATCAGTTTCAGATTTGAATGACTGCTTCTGTTCACCATAGGTATTATCAAACATAGTATCATATAGACTTTTAATATCACCCGCCGGATGATCTTTTTCTCTTTCATCAATATAATGCGCATGATCTACGGCATCCAGAACCTTATCAGGAGAGAACTGTCCACTAAACATTTCCATACCGGTCAATCGTTGTACCGCCTGGACAACAAGCATTTGGTACATTCTCTCTGAGGCCGAAATGAGAGCCGTAAGAATCTGTTTTAGATTATCATTCCGGCTCTTTAGCAAACCCTGACCTTCTGCGTTGATTTTCATCCCATACCAGATAGCCTCCGAACGGCTCCTTGCCGAGGTAGCAGAAGATGGAACAGTAGCATTTCCAGAAGAACCTGTAGCTGCAGGAGCAATAACAGGACCAGCTTCCCCGGCTGGCTTATCAGTCTGTGCGGAATCCGGCTTAGCAGCAGTTGATCCGGTTTGACCATTTACTCCGCTAGGAACACTTGTACCGGCATCCGATTTACTGGCGGACTCTCCAGGAACTGTTTCACTAGAAGCCTTTCTATCTTTGTTCAATTCGTAGACATCTTTTAATAGCCCGAAATCCGTTACAGTCTCCCAGAGTGCCGTTTGCAACTTAAGTGCCACTTCTCTTTTGATCTGATCGATCTTTATTTTCGTTTCAGCACGGCTCTTGCGAATTTCGTCCATATACAGTTCAACCTCTAACGATTCAATAATGTCATACAATTTTGAATAAATATTTTTTCCAGCGGAACTGCTAGACTTAGCTTTAATTGGAATCGCATTCTCCAGAGGTTTATATTTAGGCTTTTCTCCTGCTTTTGCCTGTTGCTCTGCAAAATAAGCAGTAAATTTTTCTAAAAGCTTTAATTTTATAAGTTGCTCAGTTAATTTCAGTTCTTCTTCCGATTTCTTATCCGCTGCCTTTGCCTCTCGTTCTTCACTCTTTGTCGCCAGGAGACTACTTATAACTGTTTGAGATATTTTGATAAAGAAATTCATCATTGCCTGCGAATACTGCTGCCTTGCTGCTAAAATTTCATGTTGTCGAGTACATATGGCATCGAGTTTTTCATAAAGATAATAAGCTGCCTGCTGGCTTGCTTCATTGAGTATCTCATCAGCTGATTCAAGGGAAATCCCTCTCAAATCAAATCCAGTGAGATTCTTATTCTTCTGTTCAGAAATCTTCATCATTTTTTCTAATATTTTAAAAAGCATGGTCCTGGCTTGTGCTATCTGGCTTAACTTATACATGACTGTTTGAAGGTTTTCCCCACTTACGCCCCATCTTCCATGGCCTATATCGACAATCAGATCCGAATTGATTCCCGAAAGAATTGACGATTCCCTTGACGAGAAGGAGGACAATACTCTATCAATTTTCTTTGCCTCGGCCCTGCTATCAGCTTGCCGGACTTCTCCCTTTTTCTCGACGCTTTCTTTCTCGATACGAATTTCTTCTTCTTTTTCTTGCTCCCTTTTCGTAGCAGCACCATTTAATTGACCGAAATCCATCCCCGTATGAGACGCAGCCTGAGCAACGTTCCCCAGAGAAAAAACGAGGTCCCCAACCATTGTTCCGAGAAAAAAGCCCGTAGTTCCCGAGGTTGCTAACCCTGCCAGCCCAAAGCTCATTGAGGTCGAAAGCTTCTTTTTAGCAATCTCAACTTGTCTGCCGGCACTTACCTTCGCATTTTTCACCGTAACCTCATCTTGTAACTGCTGAACAATAAGGTTCATCACCTTCGTAGTAGTAGAGCCGTGTGCCCTCACCATCATTGAGGTACTTGGAGTATATAGCACCGGCCCCCCAAGTGTCTGGTTTTTCAAATTTTGCATATTCATAATAAACATCCGCAGCATTGCAACTATCATGCGCCTGACTTGCAGTTGCGCAATTTTATCAGCTACTTTCGCCAGGTAATCATAATTCACGGCAAACTTCCCATCGCCAGCCGGAATAATCCCCGTAGAATAAACACTATCGAGCAGTTTGTCTTCTTCTTGATCAATTGAATTGGATGCCTTCTCAGCTTCAATTCGTGCTTTTTCTTCTTCATTCGCGTTTGAAAACTTAACGGTACTATGCATTCCACCGGATAAAGCATCGCTGTAAGCTCTCATAGTATTCATCGCATTAGCCATGAACCCAAAAATAGACCCATAGACAGGATTTGAAATAGCGATTAATGATGTTGTTATCCCCGTAGCAAAAACACGTTGTGCATCAGACATCTCTTTCTGCCTGAGATGTACCATGGTTTTTTTCTCAGCAATTTCCTTTAGTTCTGAAGTTAATAAAGAAAAAAGTGCATTTACTTGACTTATTTTAGACTCCAGCAGACTGCTCATCATTGAATATCCGGTTGTTGAGCCACCATAGACACCTGTCATTGTCGATACGTAGTTATTCTGCAAATTGTTTATAACCAGCATTAACTCCATTATTAAACGCATCCGTTGCTGGATATTATCAAGCTGTTTATTTAATTTTCCCAGTTTCATAGAGTCCACAACATAGCCATTTCCATCTTTCATTACAAATGACTGTGAATCAATTTGATTCAAAATTGCATACTGCTTTTTCTCTAAAGATTTAATCCTGTTTAACCCGGAAGCTTCCTCTTCTTCTTCTTTTTCCATCGGCTGTTCCATCTGCGTGGCTATTTTCGAAATTTGTGCCATAATTCTTTTTTCATCAAATACAGTTGAAACATCGTAAGTCTCGTTGATAGAATAAGCAGCCTCCGCCGCACTGTGTGTATAAGACGCTGAAGCTAAAGAAAAAACTGTAGCCGCTTGCCGAGCTTTTTCGTCATCGGAAGTATAGCTATTAGCAGCGATATAAGAAGAAATGAACGCCTTAAATTTTCCTTCCTGAGCTGCATCAATTTTTTCAGCTGCCTTCCTTATTTTATTAGCAGAATTATGCAAGTTAACAATTTGTTTAAGGTACATTTCCATCTGCATTATTTTGCCAAGCTTTAAATTGCCTTTCTCAAAGGCAGCCCTAGAGACCCCACTGATATCAACGGCATCTAGCTCTACACCTGACATAGTATTTGAATACATATTTTGGATGTTTATAATGGCTTCCTGCACCATTATCAAAAGCCGTTGAATATCTTGAAGTTCCCTAATTTTATCCTTTAGTTCATAAATCCTTGCATAATCCAAGTCCAAATAACCATTAGGAGTTTCTTTATAAAAATCAGTTTTGCAAAACTCGTTGACTATCTCGTCCTGCTTTGCGTCAAAAGACTTCACTTTATTTGAGATTAAATCCATTAACTGCTTTGAATCGCCGCCACTCCGATTGATTTCTTTGAGATTTTCTTTCACATCAGAAATACTATCGCTTAAAATATCGTTCTTATAATCTTTTAACTGCTGGGCGTTCAATGTTGAGAATTGACGGAAAGTTATGTCTTTTGCTTTCAGACATGCAGAAACATCATCAACTCCGGTAATCATGCCTCTCATCTGGGCTTCGAAGCTGGTATCCCCTTCACCGATCTTAGCCATAACTTCTTGCATCTGGGCTTGGTTAAATGAATTAGCTTCACGAAATGTGCTATCAAGAGCTTTTTTTACAAGTTCAAAAAAATCAGTAGCTTTTTCCATATCCGGAGCTGCCAGATTCTTTCCAGGTTTGTCCTCTTTTTTTGTTCTAATTCCAGAAAAAGTCTCATCCCGCAAACGCGAAATATTATCCTGCGCTTCTTGGAGCATTGCGATTATCTCTAGCAGCATTTTAAGGTTCGCTAAATATTTAAGGAACTTATCACGTTTCTCATCATCAAACCGTTTAATTTTTATGAGCCCCATTGGCGTCTGTATAACGTCCTCATAAACAAATGCTTTAATATCAAACCGGCTAAGCTTATCACTTATTGCATTTATTACACAATTATGGGCATCAAACAAATCATGGCAGCCAGAAAAATCCAGATTATTATCATAGACCCAATCCTCTCTTGTTCTCAGTTCAGTTATTGATTTATGGTGCCCGACATTAACAGACTGAAAACTTCTCCCCCCAGTTGCATATTTACTGAATATGCCTCTGAATGCCTTCACAACCTCTGGAGTTATAACCGCATCAGCGGCAGCTCTTGCCTTGCCAGCCAACGCAGCGACACCGGGACCGCCTTTAGCCAGTATATTTGCTACTTTTCTCCCCGCTTCACTATTAAGGAAATCTCCGCCATTTTTAGATATCGACGTTAATTCATCGATATCTTTTTGATTAAAAACATCCTTCAGCTCCGGATTATTTTGGACTGCTTCAAGCAAATCCTTCGCAATATCACTGCTATTTATTTTACCGGCAACTTCTTTCGCTAAGGCTTTACCCTCTTTCGAATTGAAAGTAGAATAAAAACTTTTCATTGAGTCGAGTGCTTTTTTAAGCTCACTGGTAGGTATATTTCCTAAATTTTTATTCTTTGCGATATCTTCTAGAGTTTTTTGGTCAATCTGCACCTGCATCCCTGTTTCTTTGGTAAAGTTATCCATGATACTCTTAAAATCTTCAGACACATTCGAATCAATCCCTATCCCATCAACTCGATCCAAATACGAAGATAAGCTATCCATAGACTTATTCAGATTAGCAGATACATCCACGTCACTTCCGCTACCAGGGGTTACAGTACCATCAGTTCCTGTCCCGGGTACAGTTGTGTTAGTAGCTGTCGAAATAATTGTATTGGCTTTATTAAGGACAATTGTTTGATCATTAAAATATCCGACGCAATGTTCTTCAGAAAGGTACTCTTCACAGGTCATATCAACCAGCTTCGAATTCGCTTCGCTCATCTCAAGCACATAAGCTTTGCCTTCACTCGTTTGGAAAACAGCATTAGCATGTGTACCGTTCCTCACGATAGCAACATTAACATCCTTAAGCCCTGCCGCCTGCATAAGGGAAGCCTTAAGCATCGCATATTCTTCGCAATCCCCCTGTGGGGTTTTGCCAGCAAGAAGGCTCTGTGCCAGGTTTTTAGGAGATTCCCAGGAATCGATACCTTCATCTTTATAGGTAATATTATTATTTACAAAATTATTGATCTTTTGTGCGATTTCCACATCGCTAAGTCCCAATTTATTTATTCTTTCAGCAATTTCCGAATCGCTTAAACCCTCGGGCAGATTAAAAACTTTTCCCAGCAGTTGAATGATTTCATGTGAACTCGCCGAATCCTTTAGATACTGTGCCCCCTTTTCAAGCTTAGCAACGTTCTGTCTATATAACTGATTAAAAAAATTACTTTGATACATATCAGCCCTATCAATCGAATAACACGGGTCAAGAACAGTGAATTCGCCACTATTCATAATAAAATCTATTTTATCGATATAATCTGATGGCATGTCTTGGACTACTGGTTTGCTATTAAAATCAACAAGGAGTTTTCGGCCCTGCTCATCTATAAATTGGGCAAAAAACTTTTTAACTCCATGTCGATCCTCGCCTCCTATGCAACGAACGCTATCTATAATAGTTTCGTTTTTACCCAGGGAAACCAATGCCCGCTTAGAAAGCGAAGCAAAAAGGACATTGAGTTCATCAGGGGTTCCAGTCCTTGAATCAATAATTTTCCCTACCTTGGTCAAATATGGATTCGTTGAATCCGTAATTATTTTGAAATTATCTGCTAAATATTTTGCCACTCGACTTATTATTTGCTTGCTATCCATGTTTTCAGTAATAATCTTCTGATTTATGAACTCCTCAAGCAATTGTTGAACTTTGGGATCAGCAGGGTCGATATACTGTTGGGGATCTTCCACTTCGTATACAGTTATAACCGAATCCGAAAAAATCAAGGGAAGTGCCTGTCCTATAGATACTGCATCACGATAATCAAGAACCGTCATCCCCGGCTCATTTGTCCCTTGATTTAAAATATAGCTCCCTGACTCTGACTCGATGACCGTTCCCTTTTCTTTCCTATCTTTCGAAAAATCAGAACCGCTGCTACTGATTACAGCGCCATCGATATGCCTCTCTGAACCGCCAAGATCGTCTTCGGCTTGGATTTCAGCTTGAGCGTACATTGCCGATTGAGCTTGTGCAGCAAGATTAATGTCATCCTGAGGATTATCAGCTTTATTTTTTTCTTGAGACGGCTGTATCGAAGTCATAAAATTATTCTGGCCCTTTTATATAAAATATTATGCTTATATTAAATCTATTATACCAATAATTTTATCGTAATATTACTATCTTCCGCTTGTACCGAAATTCTCCATTATATCTTTTTGCAAAACTGTAGATTTTACAGAAACCAATTACAGGAAAAAAAATGCATTATTAATCTTTTTAGCTGCCAAAAGTTCGTAAAAAAACATAAAACCCGGATAATTATTTTCGAATTTCCACTAGGCAAAAGTCTTGCTCATTGAAAACTCAAAAGAATTATCCGGATTAAAAGATGCTTTTTCACATAAGACTGATAATATACATATTTTTAAACCAGTGTATTATATTTTCCATTACCAAGATAATTATTTATTGATTCGCCAATTACGTTATTATTTTTCGGCTGAAAATTAATGTCGGTTGTTAATTGATTATTCATGTCGCGTGCAGGAAATATTTCACTAGCTTTATTCTCAACAAGCTGCACCATGTCATTTATAGCCCGTAAACAACTGTTATCAGTTTGCATTTCAATTACTCCCGGGATATGTCTCATCCAAGATTACTGCTGATCTATCAACTTTTGTTTCTATATCATCTATCACATAATCTTCCAGTGCTCTTAATGTCTCACCCGTGACTTCTCTTTCCAAATTCTGGCTCACCAAATCTGAATCAATACCAAAATGACTTAACCCTGATAGTACATTATTTACATTAATAAGGCTCATGTAACATCACCCTTCTTCCAGTACCTGCTTAATCCTATACAATTTCAACAATACTTTCCGATATTCTTTATAAAGGGAAGTTAAACTACCATCATCTTCATCTCGCAAATTAAGTATTTTTACATCACACTGATTCTTCTTCCACCAAGACCTGTCTGCCATATACGTTTTCTGGACTTCAGCAGAATTAACAGTTCTAAAACATTTACCGAACTCACAAAGAAAATCATCTTTATCGCCGGCGTTGACCGTCGTTTTTATCTTATTATCCTTTGGAACAGTTTTTGCAATTTCTAAACCGAAAATCTCCATCCTTAACACCTTCTATAATTAATATTCCATATAATTGCAACTATTAAACACATTATTTTCCAAATCGTTGAATAACCAGCTTTGCAGATTCACTCATCTCTTGATCATTAACAATCATATCCGTTACTTTTTTTATCAAATCCGCAGCTTGATTACTTCTTTCAGGCAATAAGCCTTCGATTTTAAGTGCCTGCATGACAGTGTAATAAACTTGCACATTAAAATCTTTCCCTGCATACAAATATATACCTTCGAAAGACTCTACAAACTGCATTAATTCATCAGTTCTCTCTTCTTTTGAGAATCCCCCGGGAGGATAGACTTCAGCAGATCGCCCTTCATCTAAATTATGCGGTTCTAGAAACATACAAATCCCTCCTCAATTAGCTCAACTTATACTTCTCTTATTTCTTAATCGTATAAAATAAAAAGCAACTTGTATGGAAATATTTCGTTTTGAGAAGAACATGAGTAAGACAAGAAAATTGGGAAGTTAACAACCGTAATTATAATGGATTCAAGACACTGAAAGAAAGGCCTTATTATATAGAAGTTAAAAGAAATATTTTACAGAGCCTGGCCTGTATAAGATATTTAGGAACTTATAATATAGCTATACACTTAGTAATTGCAAAAACTCTTCATATTTAGTCCTAAATGAGCTTTTATCGATGCTATAGATCATTTGTTTGCCATTTCTTCGAGAACAGGCAATTCCTGCTTTCTTTAAAAGGTTCAGATGATGAGAGGCTGTAGATTGCTCCATATAAAAACTATTTTCTACCTCAGTAACGCACATTTCTTTTTCTAACAGGCTTTTTATAATACTCAATCTTTCTTCTGAAGCTAGCGCTCGGAGAAAATGTATATACGGTTTCAATTCTTTTTCCATTAATAACTCCTCTGGTTGATCATCTAAATCTATTCATTTTTCTATGTTATGGCAAACTTTTTTCATCATGCATCCGTAAAGAAAAATATTTTATTCCTTACTCTCTATTAATATAAAGATCTCGGGGAAAGAACTTGTTCTTGATGAATACTCTATTATAACAATCTTTCCGCATAAAAATCCAGTTTATATATTACCTAATAATTTTTTTCCGCCCATATAAGGTCTCAGCACTTCCGGAATAATTACAGTTCCATCTTTTTGTTGATAATTCTCCAGAATAGCCGCAAAGGTTCTTCCAACGGCAAGCCCGGAACCGTTCAAAGTGTGAAGCAACTCTGCCTTTTCAGTTTTATTACTTCGATAACGAATAAGTGCTCTTCTTGCCTGGAAGTCTAAGAAATTACTGCAAGACGAGATTTCCTTGTATATATTCTGTGAAGGGAACCAAACCTCAAGATCATAGGTTTTTGCAGAAGAAAACCCCAGATCTCCTGTGCATAAAGATATTACTCTATAAGGAAGTCCTAAAAGCTCCAGAATAAGAGCAGCATCGGAGGTAAGTTTTTCGTGTTCATCACTTGAATTCTCAGGAAGGACAAACTTAACAAGCTCAACTTTATTAAATTGATGCTGGCGAATAATCCCTTTTGTATCTCTGCCGTAAGAACCGGCTTCCCGACGAAAACACGGCGTATACGCGGCGTAATACAGCGGCAATGATTCCTCCGGGATGATTTCATCACGATGAAGGTTTGTTACCGGGACTTCTGCCGTAGGGATAAGCCAGAGATCGTCATCCTTACATCTAAAAAGGTCATCAGCAAATTTCGGTAGTTGTCCAGTTCCCTGCATACTTGAAGAGTTCACCAAAAAAGGAGGCAAGACTTCTTTATAACTACGCGCCGTGTGGGTATCAAGCATAAAGTTGATGAGCGCTCTTTCAAGTTTTGCTCCGTCACCTAGATATACCGTAAAACGAGACTGTGCGAGTTTTATACCCCGTTCAAAATCAAGAATGCCAAGCTTTTGCCCAAGTTCATCATGCGGGCTGGGCTGAAAATCAAATTCCCGGATTTCTCCCCACTGCTTTATAACAACGTTACTAGCCGCATCCGTTCCCACCGGGACAGAATTGTCGGGAATATTCGGAAAAAGCAACGCAATAGACTCAACTTTTTGCTCCAGCACCTTTACCAAATCTTCTTCTTCTTTGATCTCATCAGAAAGCTTTTTTAATATCAAAAGTTGTTCTTCAGAAGGCTTACCTTTCGGAGAAAACTGTTTGCGTTCAAATTTCTTTGCTGCAATGATAGTATCAAGGTCCCGCCACTGCCTATCTACTGCAAGAAATTCTTCAAGGAGTTCAGTACCCATGTTTCTTTTCTTTAAAGCTTCTTCTACAAGCTCTGGATTCATTCGTATCAATTTCGGATTAAGCACCGGTTTTCTCCTTATTTTTTTATGGGATATGATCCAAGTATTTTTAGTGAGACCACAATCTTTTGAACCTCAGACAACGCTTCTCCAACAATTACGTCTGATTTGTGACCTTCCATATCCAAAAAGAAAATATATTGACCAAGCGATTCCTTGGAAGGCCGAGATTCAATTTTCGTGAGGTTAATAGACCTCTTCGAAAAAACGCCAAGGATCTCATAAAGTCCACCAGGTCTATCGGCATGCGTTACAAAAGCAATAGACGTTTTGTCATTTCCTGACTGAGCCTGTTCCCGGTGTCCGATAATTACAAATCTCGTTACCGTGTCAGGATAATCATTAATATTTTCGGCAAGAATTTCAAGGTTATATATTGCAGCTGCATTCCGTGTGCCGATAGCAGCGACGATATTATTTTTTTCATTATAATCAGATACAAAAGCAGCAGCTTCGGCAGTGCTGTTCGTCCCATGTATCCGGGTCTTTGGCAAATTCATTCTGATATAGTTCATACACTGGCCTATTGGCTGATAGAAAGAATAGAGGTCCGTTATTTCAGCCAGTGCTGTACCTGGTTTCACAATGAGATTATTAACAATATTAACATCGAATTCTTCGGTTATTTTGATATTTTTTGACCGGACAAGCACATCAAGGGTAGCATTAACTGCACCTTCAATCGAATTCTCGATCGGAACTATTCCCTCTTCGATTTCTCCATTATCTACGCTGGTTATAACATCATAAATAGTAGGCATAGGAACAAGTTCGTAATGGTTTTGCTCGTTATATTTTTTTGCGGCATCCTCAGAAAACGTGCCATATGGCCCTAGAAATGCTAATCTTTTCATTAACAAATCCCTTCATATCAACAATAAATAGTCCACCCGGACATAAAGATATTCCAGCCTTGCAAATATCTAAACAGAATAAATAATTTCAATTAATATGTAGAAAAACGATCATATTCTTCTACAGGACAATCTTCGATCTCTACTGAATCAATACTGGCAGCTACCGGGCCTTCCCGGAGCAAAGAAATATAGTTACTTACAGGTGCTTTCTCGCCTTGTGCAACAACGAGTACGCTTCCGTCAAGCATATTCCGGGCATAACCTTTAATCTTGAACTTATGTGCATTCTTATAAGCAAAATAACGATATCCTACGCCCTGAACTACACCGGTTACGTGAATCTTTTTTTGTACAACTACACTGCTCATGCGTCACTTTTTCTCAGGCTGATAGAGATCTAATTCGATATCAGTTTCAGTAAACATCTTAACAGCTAAATCATCAGGGTAATAGCCGGTAAAAACCACTCGTTTTATTCCGGAATTAATGATCATCTTTGTACAAATGATACAGGGTAAAAAATTACAATAAATAGTCGCACCCTTAATCGCAATTCCATGGACTGCAGCCTGAACTATAGCATTTTGTTCTGCATGCAGACCGCGGCACAATTCATGCCTTTGCCCCGAAGGGACATTTAATTCTTTTCGAAGACACCCGACTTTTTCACAATGATCAATGCCCGCAGGAGCACCATTATACCCAGATGCGAGGATTCTATTATCCTTAACTATAAGCGCGCCTACTTTCCGCTTCAAACAGCTGGCACGTTGCATAACAACAGCCATAATTCGCAAAAAGTATTCATCCCAATCCGGCCGCTTTGAAATATCCTGTGTTAATATCCTTATTGATTCCGGCATCGAGTCTTTTTTCTCTATGAGCATTATTAACTCCCTTGCCCCCGAGAAGGCAATTATCAATCTTCTTATAAATCCTTATATAACGGATATTTTTCACACAATGCATTGATCTGATGTCTAACCCGGAGCATTGTCTCTTCATCCTCAAGATTCCTAAGGACATCATTTATCATTTGAGCAATAATAATCATTTCCGCTTCTTTCATACCTCGAGCCGTTACAGCAGGTGTCCCTAAGCGGATACCACTTGTTATAAAAGGACTCTCAGTCTCAAACGGTATAGTATTTTTGTTAACAGTAATACCTACTTCATCAAGGGCCTTCTCTGCAACTTTACCGGTTAACTCTATACACCTAAGGTCGACGAGCATCAAATGATTATCAGTTCCACCGGATACGATCCTAAAACCAAAGATTGCTAATTGCTCCGCTAATTTTGCAGCATTCTTGATAATTTGGTTCTGGTATTCTTTAAACCCAGGACTCAAAGCTTCTTTAAGTGCAATAGCCTTACCTGCAATGACATGCATAAGCGGCCCGCCCTGAGTACCGGGAAATACCGATTTATCAATTTGTTTGGCATATTCCTGCTTACAAAGGATTAGCCCTCCACGGGGACCTCTCAAGGTCTTGTGCGTAGTTGTCGTTACTACATCGCAATAAGGAACAGGACTAGGATGCAATCCGGCAGCGACAAGTCCGGCAATATGGGCCATATCAACAAATAATAGAGCCCCGACCTTATCCGCGATCATCCTTAATCGGGCGAAATCAATAATTCTTGGATATGCGCTGGCACCTGCAACAATCATTTTAGGTTTATTATCGAGGGCTAACTGTTCCAATTCATCATAGTCAATCCGCTCATCTCTTTTGCTTACCCCATAAGCAACAAAATTATAATATGCCCCGGATATATTTACCGGGCTGCCATGAGTAAGATGTCCACCATGGGACAGGTTCATGCCCAGGACAGTATCTCCCGGCTTCAGGAGTGCGAAATAAACAGCAGTATTTGCTTGGGCTCCAGAATGCGGCTGTACATTAGCATGATCCGCACCAAAAAGCTCTTTTGCTCTCTCTATTGCTAAGGATTCTACAATATCAACGTATTCGCAACCGCCATAATATCGTTTTCCGGGAAGGCCTTCGGCATACTTATTCGTGAGTACCGACCCACAAGCTTGCATTACTGCAAGAGAAGTAAAGTTCTCCGAAGCTATCAGCTCTATATTATTTCTTTGCCGGCCAAGCTCTTTATCAATAGCCAAGGCTATTTCCGGGTCAGTTTCTTGTATATACTTTAACATAATAATCCTCCTTTTATGACTTGTTTAGGGTATCGATCCCATGTTTTAATTCATACATTTTTTATGTTTTTAGCAAAAAAAACTTACTACTATGTGTTATAAATAGTTGGAAGTTTAATTATAAAAGTGGTTCCTTTTCCCACTTCACTTTTTACATCGATGAACCCTTTGTGCCTTTCTATAATCCCATAAGAAATCGAAAGGCCAAGCCCTGCACCTTCTGAAATATCTTTAGTAGTAAAAAATGCCTCAAATATTTTATCAATATGCTCCGGGGCAATTCCCTTACCGTTATCTGAAACTTGTATCTCGATATACTTATTATTTTCAACTGAACGGCATCGTATTGCTAACTGTCCGCCCTTATCCATGGCATAAAGTGCATTAATAATGAGATTAAGAAATACTTGAATTAATTGATTTGAAGACCCTTTGATATTAGGCAAAGCTTCTTGAACCTCCGTAACCAATAAAATGTTGTCATCTTTTAATTTTGGCTCAGCAAGAGACAATACTTTATTAATTACCTCTGTCATATCAATCTCGACAAAATTATCTTTTGTTTTTCTAGAAAAATCAACAAAATTATTAACCAGGCTATTAAGATGGTCAAGCGCCAGCTTGATACCATCCAGAGCGGCATTGAGCCGATAATTGTTAAGTGAAGTTACTTGCCTTGCAATTACTGCAAGAAATCCATTGATAGCTGTCAATGGATTTTTAATTTCATGGGCCAGTCCTGCAACTAACTCACCCATAATAGCTAACTTTTCTTTTTGTGCCAGTTGCTCCTGGGCATCAAGCAATTTTTGATTTAAAGTTGTGAGCATCGACTCCGTTTCGGCACCATGCTCATCTATACTTTCTTTTTCGAAATCAAATATTTTTTTTACTAAAATTGCATTAATTTCTTTTAAATAGCGATTTTCTTCATTTTTATCTATTGTGATTGTATTGCCTTTCAGATAATTATCCACAGAATCATTTAACTGGTTAGCGAATATAGTTTCTTCAATATATCCGGAGCACCCCATGGCAAGAACTGTCCTCTTTTCAGTCTCAGTACCCTTTGGAGTAACTGCAACAATGGGCACATCTTTATAATCGGTTAAAGCTATCGAAAAACAACTCACGGCCTTAAAATCTAAAGGGAAAGAATCTATTTTAACTAAAATCAAATCTGGTTTAGAAAAAACAGCTTTATGTTGAAATAGATAATTATATGACTGTTTTTCCGTACGGTACTGCGCAGGATCAAGTGCGTCAGTCACTAGAACCTTATCGGAATTATTTCTCTGAATATATAAGATCTTTTTTTTATTTTTCATTACTTATCAAGAGATTAATGCTTATTAAGTCGTTTACATATTATCATGCGTGACTATTGAGCGTAAAGATTTTTAATTTACTATAAGGCTGACAATTAACCACAATACTGCGTTATTTATTAAAAATCAACAAAAATCAAACATCTTGTGTTTATAATAACATTTACAAACACACTATAAAAACAATACGCTATTTTTTGCAAGGTTTATTTGTCTAATAGCAGAGCCCCATGCTAAAATGATGATAAGCTATTGGGTTTTAATTGCTAGTTGTCAATAAAAAGCAAGAAACCGGCAAATCACAGTCACATCATGACTGCTACCTAACAGGATGACAATATGATTACCCCAAAGAAAATATTAGCGTTTATTATCTTACTCTTCACTGTCACCGCACTCTTCTCATTTCTTCTAATTCCGTTCCCGTTTTATCTGCGCCTGAGTATTACAATAGTTTGTTTATTAATTGTAATCATGCTTATTACCTTATTATTCTTTCGGGATTACCTTTTAGCCAGAAGAAGTCAGGATAAAAGGATTCGGGTAAAGCTAGAGAATACAACACAGGGGTTGCTCGAAAAAATATCATCGACCCTTGAATTAAGGTCGTTACTCTTCTCAATCATCACAGTAATTACCAATAACCTCAAGCTCAGCGGTGCATCAATCTTCTTGTTAGACAAAGACTATAATTATTATATTCTCAAAGAAAGCTTCAAATCAAAAAACAATACTGACCAGAAAGTTATCCCGATTTCCCATTCGCTTATCGTTTACCTTACCACCCACAAAGCTGTCATCGTAAACAGCGAGCTACGACATGTCATCAAAAGCAGTTCGAGCAAAAACAACTCCATAGTAGATATTTTGGATTACTACCTGGCAGCTTTTTGCGTCCCGGTTTTTTTTGAAAATGAATTGATCGCTATAATTTTCCTTGGACATCGAGCAACTAAAGAAAGATTACAGCATCTCGAAAACGAATTCCTGAAATCACTCGTTACTATCCTGGGAAAACCGATCCACAATGCAATAACTCATTATGAGACATTAAAAAAAGTAGATGAGCTAAACTCTCTTTATGAAGTCGGCAAAGTTATCAGCTCGTCCTTTGAGCTTAATAAAACAATCAATCTCATAGCAACGAACGCTTCTATATTATTAAAGTCTCCCAAACTATTAATACGACTGAGAAATGACCTTCAAAAACCATTTGAAGCAAAGAAAATCGTTGGACTAAAAGACGATCAAATCGAATACTTATTGAGAAACCAAGAGATCACCAGCCTCCTTACGTCAAAGCTTGTAAAAGAAAAAATATCGATCCTCATTGAAGACGCTGCAAATTCGCCGTTCTTTACCGAAGAATATGCAGAAAACTTAGGCATCAGCTCCGTTATGGTCATACCTCTTTTTGACAACGACTTAAACGTTATGGGCGAACTCAGATTAATGAGGAACCATAATCAGCAAAAATTCAATCAAAGTGAACTGATCATCGCTTCAAATCTGGCAAACAATGTCACTATCGCACTTCAAAATGCCCGAATCTACTCGGAACTTTCGAGTGTATACAATATCGGACAAATTATTAACTCTATCTTCGACTTCAACAAACTTCAAGAAAAAATTATCTCGATCCTGGAAAAAGAATTTAGTTTTAAACGCATCTTGTTATTTGTTTACGACAAAAAAAGCAACAAATTAATTGCGTCACAAGGAAAAGGCTGGGAAAGAAAAATATATCAGGAGCTGGAAATTCATTTATATAAAAGCATTATTGGACGGTCAATTATCGAGAACAGGGTAATTCATGTTGAAAACGCGCCGAAAGATCCCCGGGTTTCCCCGCAAATAGCTTCGTTCTTAAACTTAAAAAGCTTTATTTGCATCCCGCTCATTACACCGGGAAAAACTGTAGGCGGGATTATCGCCGATTATGAGCATGACCCGATCCAGCACTATCAAATAAATATGTCACTGCTCCTTAATATCGCGAATCTCTCGTCAATGGCGCTCGCAAACTGCCTCCTCTACTATGAATCAGGGAAATTAAACGAATCATTAAAAAAAGAACAGTCAAAAACCAATAAAGAGCTGCAAATTGCCCGGCATATTCAACAAGGGCTTCTCTCCACAAAAATTCCTGATATACAAAAAATGATTATATCAACGAAAAATATCCCTTGCCGTTCAGTCGGAGGAGACTTCTTTAATTTTATCCCTGATAATAATAATAAGCTTGGGTTTGTCATCGGCGACGTTTCCGGGAAAGGGGTTCCCGCAGCACTTATTATGACTCTAGCCAGCGGAATATTCTCGGAAGTCGGGTATTATAGCAATTCGCCTCAGCAAACCCTCATTAAAGCAAACAACTCACTTAGGGAATATCTGAAAGAAATCCCGGTTTTCTACGTCACGGCTTTTTATGGTATATTTGATTTCAACAACAACTTATTTACCTACTCAAAAGCCGGACATAACCCGCCCATATACCTTGACAGAAAAAAACACGCCGTATCATTTCTGGATACTGAAGGTTCGTACCTCGGGACCTTTGAAGACGGGGGGTTCATGGAAAAAAGCATCCCGCTCCAGCCAGGGGACAAGCTCATATTTTATACTGACGGGATAACCGAAGCTCGTAACGCCCATCGAGAGATTTTTGGTAGGGATAACCTTAGTAAGCTGGCCCTTAAGTATTCTAACCTGAGCCCTGACGACCTTATTAAAAAAGTCCTTGAAGAAATCAATAAATACACCCAAAATGCGGAGCAAAACGATGACCTGATACTTGTAGTATGCGAGATCAACAATACTCCCGGAGAACAAGAAGCACTCCAAACGGAAAGCTATTCCTGTGAAATTCAAAGTTCGACACAATATACTAAACAGATAGTTAATAGTATACTTACTAGTGCAGCCCCCTGTATAAAAAACAAACAGCAGAAGTTCCATTTAAGGCTCGCTATCACTGAAGCACTTCTCAACGCAATTGAACATGGCAATAAAAATGATATAACTAAAATAGTACAAATAAACTATCTCATTAACAAAAAGAAGATTACCGTTGAGATAGCCGATCAGGGGACCGGCTTTAAACCGGAAAATGTAGTAATTCCGGAAAACAGCACGGAAAGTAAAGGGCGCGGACGAGGACTTCTGGCTATTAAAGCCTGTATGGATGAAATTGCTTTTAATACGACAGGAAACATGATTACGCTGACAAAATATTTTATTTAAAAAGCTTTCATTATTGGTTTTTGCACTATAATAACTAATATCGAAAGTACCGAGGTGAGTAACAGATGGAAAAAATTAATATGAAAGATACCGGCAAAGTTACGATTATATCGATTATTGGTGATATAGAATTTGATGATGCCCTGGAAATAAACGAAACTATCCGTTCGATTATTGAAAAAGGCCAAATCAACCTTGTCTTCAACTTAAAAGATTGCAGCTACATCGATAGTTCTGGCCTGGGAGCATTGGTCGAAGCATTAAAAGAATGCCAAAGAAAAAACGGCGATTTGCGTTTGGCCCACTTAAATAATGATTTCAAAGATGTCCTTACGATGACAAGGACTATCAAGTATTTCCAAATTTATAACGACGAAAAAAGTGCGTTTGAAAGTTTTATTTAATATAACAAGGCTATTTTAGTGCGGGGCATATACCATTCGATATTTTTTAATTTTTTGAGTAGAATAATAATATGGATAAACTAAAAAAGCCACTTGGCCAAACCCTTATTGAAGAAAACCTTATTTCCGAGGAAGATTTTCATCTCGTTCTCGAAGAGCAAAAAAAGTCTTCGGAACGACTCTGCCGGATACTTATTAGCCTGGGGCTCATCGATGAGTTGAAGCTCGCTACCTTCTTATCAAAATATTTAGACATTCCGCTTATCAATATCAATAACCAGAAAATCGACGCAAAAGTTACCCAGCTCATCCCTGCCGATGTCGCCAGAAAATATATTCTTATCCCTCTATTTAATGTTATGGATACGCTAACTGTTGCCATGGTTGATCCGCTCGATTACCAGGCGATAGAAAAGCTGGAATTCGTATCGAAAAAACGAATAGAACCTGTCGTAGCTACTATCTCCGATATTAACTCCATGCTCGATAAATTCTACGGGACCCATAGTTCCATCAAAAAAATAATCAGTACACTCCAGGAAGAAAACATCGGTCCGATCATAATTGAGTCGATTGCTCAAAAAGCGTTTCAAGCTTCTGATTCTTCAGGTCCGATCAATAAGCTGCTCCACTTAATCATCTCATATGCTATCCGGGAAAAGGCCAGTGACATCCACCTAGAGCCGACAGAAATCGATTTTCAGATACGGTTCAGAATCGATGGCGTGCTTATGAAAGTGCTATCACTTCCCAAACATGTAGGCGCAGCAGTTACATCCAGTATCAAAATCCTTGCCAAAATGGATATTGCGGAAAAAAGAGTACCTCTCGATGGAGGGTTCCAGGTAAAAGTCGAAAACACGATTGTAGATTTGCGCGTTTCCAGCTTCCCTATCAGCGAAGGAGAAAAAATCGCCGTTCGTATATTAAACAAATCAAATATGATCCTCAATTTGGATGAACTGGGAATTAATATGGATACCATGAAAAAAATCCTCCCCCTTATTAACAAATCCCATGGAATATTGCTGGTAACCGGCCCAACCGGCAGCGGAAAGACTTCTTCACTCTATTCTATCCTTAACCGGATTAAAACCATCGAAAAAAATATTGTAACCATAGAAGATCCCATAGAATATCGCTTAGATATGATTAATCAAACGCAAGTTAACCCTAAAGCAGGATTAACATTCTCCAAAGGGTTAAGAGCGATACTCAGACAAGATCCTGATATCATTCTGGTCGGTGAGATCAGAGATTTCGAAACTGCGGAAATCGCGTTCCAGGCTGCCTTAACCGGACATCTGGTGCTCACAACCCTCCATACGAATGACGCGGCATCTTCTATTACCAGGTTGATTGACATGGGGGTGGAACCATTCCTTGTTGCCTCCAGTATTGTCGGCGTAATTGCCCAGAGACTTGTAAGAAAAATATGCCCCCTATGCAAAAAAGAATATTTCCCATCCAGCGAAGAGCTACAATGGTCAGGAATTTCTTTCGAGGACCGCACAGAGCAAAAAGGGATTTTTTCTATTACTCTGGGAGAAAAAAGCGCGACACCGATTAAGAACAAAAATCTAAGGTTTTTCAACGGGGTCGGATGTAAAGAATGTAAAAATTCCGGGTATTCAGGAAGAATGGGAATTTTTGAGTTGATGATCCCGACAGAAAGGATCAAACAAGCAATTCTAAAACAGGGAATATCTTCCTCAGAAATAAAAGCCATCGCAGCCGAAGAGGGAATGCAATCCTTACAAGAAGACGGGATCAATAAAGTTATCGAACATAAAACAACTATAGCTGAGGTTCTGCGAGTCGCGCGCTGATAAATAGGCTCGGGATGAAGCGTAGCCAACGCAGCTGGCACTTACGACTAAACCATTTTAACATAATAAGGACAACCCATATGGATTTTGAACAATATCTCACCAGACAGCGCACTGCCATCCAGAAAAACAAATACTCAAAAATAAAAATCAACGAATTATTCGTCTTTGCCAGACAATTTCATACTCTCTTAAAAGCTGGCATCCCCTTATTTAGAAGTATCGAAATTATTATATCCCAAACCCAAAATAAGCACTTAAAATACGTATGTTTGATTATCAAATCGGAATTATTAGAAGGCTCCTCACTCTCCGACGCAATGAAATTATTTCCTCACATTTTCCCGAACTTCTTTATTTCTTTAATTTCTGTAGGAGAAACGAGGGGTAACATTGATGAATCCTTTAATCGAATGGCAACGTACCTCGATAAAAAACGTGAACTGCAAAACAAGATCGTCAACGCACTTATTTATCCTGTTATTTTAATAGCGACCGGATTGGTTGTCATCACACTTTTGATATCTTTTGTACTTCCTAAATTCGTAAGCATTTTTATACAAAACGAAACACCGTTACCGTTCATTACCCAAATTACCCTGGGCATAAGCGCTTTCATAACGTCACATTACATTATTATACTTGCCTGCATCATGGCATCCGTTGCGGGCATTGGAATTAACTATAATACCCCGAAGGGACGGCTTCAATTTGACCAGATCATTATTAAGCTCCCAGTTATCGGCCCAATTGTATACAATATTGCCATCATAAGATTCGCAAGGACCCTCGGCATTCTCTATGGCAGTGGGATTGCCCTCATAACCTCGATAGAAATGGCCAGGGATATTATGGGAAACCTTTATCTCGGCGGATTCATCAACCAGGCAATTAAAAGTGTAAAGGAAGGCAAAGGAGTTGCAGGAACGTTAAATGACAGCGGACAGTTTCCTCCGATACTTGTCGAAATGATAGGGACAGGAGAAGAAACAGGAACTCTCGACACTTTGGCAGTCGAGGCGGCAGACTTTCTGGATAATGAAACTGAGTATATTATCAGACGGCAGATTGCTTATATTGAACCGATAGCACTTATCTTCATCGGTGGACTCATCGTAATAATCGCGGCATCGCTGCTACTGCCTATTTTCAGACTAGCCTCATCAATCCATCATTAGAAGTATGTTCAAAAAATATAAAAAAGAACCCAAGTGGAAACAATAATATTTATGAAAAATAATCGGACCAGTGGATTTTCTATGTTAGAGGTAATTATTACGATTGCGTTACTTTCTATAATCATTACCCCTTTATATTCTTTCTTCATCGCAATCGGAAACTACGAGCAAAGTCTCAATGACCAGAACAACGCCTATCTAATCGCAGCTAGCCTGCTTGAAAAAGTGTCAGACTCCCCGTTTGACAAAATCGGTATTATGCCAGAAAAAGATACAAGAATAAATCAAGTATTCACCTCGACTACACTAATCCATTACATTGATAAAAAAACGATGCAGTTTTCTTCAGAAATTTCCCCCTTTAAACAAGCAACAGTTAAAGTTGCCTGGAGATCATCAGTTGCAACAGAAAATGTTGTATTATCAAAAATAATAACCCGATGAGCAGTAAAGGATAATATGAGTAGAAAGAAAAACGGTTTCACGATAATTGAATTGATGATAGCGCTTTTTATTATTTCTATCGCTAGCGCGGTCCTCTTTGCCTCGTTAAAGTTCTTTTTAAACCGATGGGAAGAATCGTACACGGTAGTTTCCAGAGAAGACCAACTCAATAATACAACCGCACTGATGTATGATGATATAAACAATGCTTCGTCAATTATTACCTGTAATCACCAGACCCTGTTCATACAACTCGAAAGAAGCGCATTCATTACTACTCCGGATATATTAATTGAAAGCAGAAATGAATTGGTTTCTACCGCAAGTTACTATCTTTACACCTCACTGCATGCATCCCGGAACCACGGAAAGGTAACAAAATTAATGAGATATGAAGGCGTTTTCAATCTCGACAGAGATTATGGCAAGGGCACAGTCCTGCTCTATAATATTGCCCCATACCCGCAATCTTCACTCACATATTCGCCCACGACTAATATAGTCAATTATTCAATCTTTATCAACGAAAAATCGATCTCCCTTAATAGTACCGGTGCCGTACAACCAAGGAATATAAGAAAGCTAGAGCAACAATGAGCCGTTCAATGCTAGTACCGAAAAATGATAACAAAGGGTTTATCCTGCCGCTGACCCTGCTGATTGTTGGCATCATCAGTATCATCGGGATGTCCTTATGGTACTTGAATTATTATTCCTCAAAAGCTGCTTCTCTCAATAATGATGAACTCATCGCTTCATTTGCCATCGATAGCGCAATTGCCCGCCTTAAATATACAATAAATAATAATAACCCACAAGAATTAGACATCTCGGAGACCTTTCCATCAGCGAACTTCGGAAGGCCAGTTATGTATACGGCACATATAAAACCCGTAGAACGTGGACTTCCTTGTGAACGTACTATTAGCCTTAATATCTTCTTCATAGAAAAAGCTGGGCCCCAGCTTATCAAACGTGTCCTTGTAAAAGGCCAGGTTGTTACTTCATTATCACCACATCAGTTTCAGTATGCCCTCCACGCCGGAACAATTAACTCACTCGATTATAATATTTCTTCACTCAATATCCGAGGCAATATGTTCTGTAAAAACCCTTTAATATTTAAAAACAATCCCCCAGAAGTAATAATTGGCGAAGTGCTCTCAATGAAAGAAATTACGGCAACCAACGCTCCGTCATCAAGCAAACAATCTTATGCGAGCATAAAAGTGGACGAGCCCTCTTGGAAATTATTTGATCCTCTCTATACAACAACCTTAACCGGCGATCAAGAGTTAAAAGATATCGATTTTAACAACCTAGGGCCACTAGTAAAAATTAACGGAGACCTTACCCTAAAAGGCAAACAGATTTCTGTTTATGGACACGGAACTATCATTGTTACCGGAAGGGTCCATATCAATGGAGATCTCATCACTTCACAAACAAATCATACGAATTCGATAGCACTCATGTCTCTTCAGGATATAATAATCGGAGAAAATTCGCACATCATTCATGCCATGCTTTACAGCGCAAATGATATCACATGGTCGCATCCGCACGCTTATCAGCTCGTTGGATGCGCGGTGGCTTCAAATAATATTACGATCGCAGAAGGCAGTAAGCTCACAATACGTTACGATAACCGGTTCTATACTCCTGTGAATTGCTATAATGAGAATAACAGCGACTTATTCATGCCGGTGCCGTTTGTTCCTATGGTCTATTCGATACGTTAAGACGGAATTTTCCTGATAAAAACTCAAACTGAGGCTTCTCTAAATAACCCTCTATTCGAAAGCTGAATGTGGCAGGTTGAAAAATCGGAGATGCAAGTGACCACGTATTACGCCAGGTGAGTTACTAATAGCTAAAACCCCGCAGAAGCTTGCGGGGTTCAAGGTAATTACTTAATTATTTACTCGATTAAGGAACTAATTTGATATTATCGAGAGCTATGTTCGCAATACCATCTTTCTTCGTCGCATTCACAATAACCTGAAAATGGAGAAGTCCTGAATGACCGTCTTTTTGATCGAGGTTAAAAACATTATCTCCAACAGTTTTGTTAAGATCCTGAAATTTGTAAAAAGGTATGTTCACTAACTTCCAGCCCGTCCAGGTAACAGGAACTTTGGCAACCCATTTGTCATCATAGATCGGATTAAAATTCTTGTCCTGGTCCATCTGTGGACTACCTTTATCATCATCATACATCTCTACCTGAACAAGACCGCTGTCTTTACCAGTACCAAATATCATCATTTGCACTTTTTTATACACAGAGGCATCAATAGCCAGATATTTCCCAAACCCACCAATATACCATTCATTTGTTTTCCCGGTTATTTTAAGTATGCCTTTTCCCGTGTTTGAGGTCATTGGATCATCGCTATCGTCAGAATCAACTTTCAAATTCAGCGCTCCAAAAGTCCACCAAGATTCCTTCTTTTCAAAATTATTAAGCAAAGAACCATCTTCGAAATCATCTACTACCAATTGCTTGGATTTATTCTCTTCATCAATGAATTTGATATTATCAAGTCCCAAATTAATTCCCCCGCCCTTGATAGTCGGCAAGAATATAACCTGAATCCTCAATAGCTTATCCGGATTCAACCCATTAGTTCCAACTTTGGGATTTTTATCCTTGAACTCAACAAGAGGTATCGTAATTAACCGCCAGCCTTCCCAGGTAATTTCCTGCTCATATTCGAACTGATCATCATTTAAGGCCACATATTTATCATCTTGTTCTAGCTTGCCGCTCTTATCATCATCATCATAGATTTGAACAGTAAACTTTCCAGCATTTTTTCCATTTCCGTATACTAAAACTTGAATAGCCGAATAATCAGATATATCTTTTTTTAAATCCCGGCCTATACCGCCAATATACCAATCATTATTACTTGTTTTTCCTTGAATATGTAAATACGATTTCCCTGCCGCTGTAGAAAACTTGTTAGTGGTAGTCTTACTGACTGGCTTAATGGTAGGATTGCCTCCGTCAAAAGCAAACCAGCCTGGAACTTTTGCATTATCAAAGGCAAAATCCATATCATTAAAATCATCTATCACGTAAAATGTCTCCGCAAGAATAAGAGATGGGACAAAAACAACTATACTCATCAGCATCAGCATCTTTTTTATCAAACTCATCATTTTGATTGATCCTTTCCTAACTTAATATTTTATTAAAAAACACTATACTCTTCAGCTAAACTATCGTTACATTAGTACTATATAAAAATAATATATAAAATGCAAGGTTAAATTACCAAATTAAAAATAATAAAACAGGAAAAAAGACCAAATAATTTTATAAAATTGCCCATTTTATTAGAAAAATATTACCTCTAAAAAGAATAATGTTAATTCCCTGTGGATAAGCACCCAAAAAATGTGGAAAACTACAAATATACTGTGAGTATCTAGCCAACACCAACAACAGCAAGAAAAAAAATGATATTGACAAACATCCGACATTGCAAAATACACAAGTTATCAACAAAATATCTGTTTTATCCACAGGAAGTGCAAGATTATCGCGATGATTTAAGAAAAAAGTATCCGGGAACATAAGCAGCTCACGCTGCCCATCAATTGGAGAGGGCTATAGACTGCTCTAAATTTGAAATAACTTCAGAAAGCGTTGCGCATTCAATAATTCGCAGAGAAGAGGCATTGGGGATTTTATTTTTTTGCTTAGGCACAATAGCGGAAGTTATTCCTAACTTATCGACTTCCTGTAGCCGCGCGTCCAGATAAGCAATATTTCTGAGTTCTCCTGCAAGACCAAGCTCTCCGGCTAATATCAGGTCTTTGGGCAATGAGACATTCTTAAAGCTGGAATAGATTGCGCAAGCCACAGCGAGATCACATGCCGGATCGTCAATTTTAACGCCTCCGACTACCTTCACAATAACATCCTGATTCTGTAGCTTAAGCCCGATGCGCTTCTCAAGAACGGCAACGATAATGGACAGTTTTATTGAATCGATGCCCATAGTGGTCCGGCGAGGTATTCCGAACGGACAGTAGGATACCAGAGCTTGTATTTCGTGTAATATTGGCCTTGTCCCTTCCATCGCGGCGACAGTAATACTTCCAGGGAAAAATTCGTTATCTTCATTGGTAAGGAAATAATGGGAAGGATTCGAGACCGGCTTTAGTCCTGAACTATCCATTTCAAAAATACCAATCTCATTTGTTGACCCGAATCGGTTCTTGATAGCCCGGATAATGCGGAACCCTCTGGTAGCCTGGCCTTCGAAATATAGCACAGTATCAACCATATGTTCAATTATTTTAGGCCCGGCTATAACCCCTTCCTTATTAACATGACCGATAATAATAACCGGGATATTTCTGGTTTTAGCAAAGCTCACTATCTTAGCCGTATTCTCACGAAGCTGGCTTACACTTCCCGGCGGGGAATTAATATCTTCACAGGATAATGTCTGGATAGAATCAATAACAATGAGGTTGTAGACACTCTCTTTAACACTCGCAATAATATTGTCGGTATCAGTCTCACACAATATATCTAGGCCCCCGCTCCTGTTAACAGACAGCCGATCGCCTCGCATCTTTATCTGCTCATACGATTCCTCACCGGACACATAGAGCACGGAAAGGTTATTCATGGTTAAATTCGCACAAAGTTGCAGGCAGATCGTGGATTTTCCTATACCAGGGTCCCCACCTAAAAGGATAACACTTCCTTTGACAATGCCACCGCCAACTACTCTGTCGAACTCATCAATATTTGTAGAAGTTCTTTGCAGCGGGGAGATTTCGATGCTCTCCAAAGACTGGATCCTGTTACGCTCAACATTCATGGAAGCAAGTTTTGGATTACTTTGAACTATCTCTTCGATAATACTGTTCCACGTTCCACATTCAGAACAACGTCCAACCCAACGAGGAAAAACAGATCCACATTCCTGGCATATAAATTGAACATTTTTTTTCATTAAAAACTATTTCTTCACTTTAACTTTTTTTTCTTTTTTTACATTGAAGGTTATCTTGCCATCAAGGCCAGTTGCTTCAACTATTTCATTCTCTTTAATCTGGTTAGAGAGAAGCATATCCGCCATAGGATCTTCAATTAATTCCTGAATCGTTCGTCTCAAAGGCCGAGCTCCATGATGAGGATCGTAACCTTTATCCGAAAGAACATCTTTCGCTTTTTCATCAAGCTCCAGGATCAACTTCTTAGCCTGGATCCTTTTTCTGAGGTCACCCAGCATAACATCAACAATCTGTTTAATATCTTCCTTCGAAAGTGACCTGAAAATGACAGTATCATCAATCCTGTTAAGAAATTCCGGTCTGAATTCTCGTCTTAATTCATCTTGAATTCGCTCTTTCATCTTCTGATAATCGGCATCGTCTTTGTTACCGCTTTGTTTAAATCCAAAGCTGGTAGATTTTTCAATAAATTTAGCACCGACATTTGAGGTCATAATGATTACAGTATTTTTAAAATTTACGGCCCTCCCGGTGGAATCAGTAAGCCGTCCATCTTCTAATACCTGAAGCAAAAGATTAACAACTTCAGGGCTAGCTTTCTCAACCTCATCAAAAAGAACAATAGAATAAGGCTTTCTTCGTATAGGCTCGGTTAACTGCCCGCCTTCATCATACCCTACATATCCCGGAGGAGAACCGATTAATCGCGAAGTTGTATGCTTCTCAGTGTATTCTGACATATCAATACGAACGATAGCATCTTCACTCCCAAACATAAACCCAGCAAGGACTTTGGCAAGTTCACTCTTCCCTACACCCGATGGTCCAAGGAACAGAAACGAACCAGTCGGCCTCTTTGGATCTTTGAGTCCGGCTTTTGCTCTTCTTACTGCTTTCGCAAGTGCGGTTATCGCCTTATCCTGGCCAATAATACGTTCTTTGATTTTAACTTCCATTCCAAGAAGTCGGGACGTTTCTTCTTCCGTCAATTGCACAACCGGAACACCAGTCCATACTGAGACGATCTCGGCAACATTTTCGGCAGTAACAATTCTTTCCGCAATATTTGATTTCGTCTGCGTCGGCATTCGCTTAATACTTTCACGAATAAGATTCTCTTCATCACGTAATACCGAAGCCATTTCAAAATTCTGCTTTCTTATTGCCGTCTGTTTTTTAGCATTAATTGACTCCAGCTTCGAATGAAGCTCCTTAAGCTCTTGAGGAAGGTCAGAAGAAAGCAACATGACCTTTGAAGCTGCTTCGTCAATCAAATCAACCGCTTTATCAGGCAATTGGCGATCTGTAATATATCGCATTGATAAATTAACTGCTGCCTCTAAGGCTTCATCAGATATTTCAACCTTATGGTAATCTTCATATCTTTTCCTGATACCTCTTAGTATCTCTAAAGTTTGATCTGCAGTTGGCGCCTCTACCATAACAGACTGGAATCTTCTTTCCAGCGCTGCATCACCTTCTATCGACTTCCTGTATTCGTTCAATGTAGTTGCACCTATACATTGCAACTCACCACGAGACAGAGCCGGCTTCAATATATTGGCAGCATCCAGACTTCCTTCCGTACTTCCGGTACCAATAATTGTATGGAGTTCATCAATAAAAAGTATGATGTTCCCAGCTTTAGAGATTTCAGCCATTATCTTTTTGATGCGCTCTTCGAATTCACCTCGATATTTTGTGCCGGCAACCAGCAATCCCAAATCCAGGGCAATAACTCGTTTTCCCTTGAGCGTCGGAGGAATTTTTCCCTCAATAATCTTCTGGGCCAATCCTTCAACAATAGCTGTTTTACCAACACCTGCTTCGCCGGTCAAAACAGGGTTATTTTTTGTCCTTCTGCTGAGTATCTGGATTATTCTTTCAATCTCACGCTCTCTTCCGATAACCGGATCGAGCTTCGCCTTTTCTGCAAACCAGGTAAGATCGCGGCCAAAAGCATCCAGGGTTGGTGTATCGGTTTTCTTTTTAGGAACCTCTGGGTTTTCAACTTTTTCACCAAGCAGCCTAAAGATAACTTCCCTGGTAGTTGAAGCAGAAATCCCTAATTCATGCATAACTTTTGCGGCAATACCGGTCTGCTCACGTAATAGTGCAAGAAAAACATGCTCGACACTCACATAACTATGCCCAAGTTGTCGAGCTTCATCCCAGGAATATCCAAGAACTTGCTTGACCTGAGGCGTAAATGGGATATTTTCGGGCTGATCAGTCTCTTTCCCATACTCAATTTTTTCTTCTATTTTAGAGCGGATTGTTTCCGGAGAAATACCCAATTCTGACAAAAATTGAATAACCACATTATCACCCTGCTCAAGAATACCGAGTAATATATGCTCAGTTCCAACACTATTGTGACGGAATTGCTTGGCTTCTTCCTGCGCAAGCATAATTGCGTGAATCGCTTTTTGTGTAAATCTTGAAAACATCAAATAACCCTTCTTTTTTTATGTTAGTATACTAAATATTATGAATTAAAGAGATTAATTCATACCTACTATACACTATTTACAGTTGAGATTCAACTGCTTTAAGCGCATCAAACATCTTTATTTTTTCCTTTAGCTATCTGCTTAATTTCAATATTGCAGTTGCTTCTATCTAGTTCATAATACTATAAATACCTTATCTTCTAATTGAACCATCGCACACACAAAGCAGGCACTTCCATCATTAAATTGTTATATAAATATCCTTAAATTAATCCTGAGTTCCCTATACTCATAATTGTATTTATATTATCCATATCTATCTATATTATACAGTAAACCCATTAAAGGCAAACTTAATCACCTAATTAACAGATTATCTTCATCGACTTTGCAGCATCTCGCTAAGCAGTTCCAAATAATCCGACAATAGGCGCGTCATTAAGAAATACTTTTTCACCGTCTCTTTCCCATTTGCAGCCATACTTGCTCCAACGTCCGGATTCTGGAGTATCTGGATTATCTTATTGGCAAAACCATCTATATCATTGGGGTACAAAAGAAACCCATTAACTCCGTCTGTGATTTGGACTGGGATACCTCCGATATTAGACGCGACAATCGGAGTTCCCTTCCACAATGCCTCCGTTACCGTAAGCCCAAAACCTTCTTTTAAAGATTTTTGTATAAGAACAGAAGAGATTCGTTGTAATACGTTAACAAGAATATTGTTCTCTATCGTTAAAAGGATAATATCCGGATCGTGCTGCGCTTTGGTCCTTACCCTTTCATATATTTCAATGCCTTCAGGATCATCCGAAGCCATGCTACCACATAATATCAAGCGGCAATCAATAGTCTCTTTTACCCGTTTATAGACATCGATAACCCCTTCCGGGTCCTTCCATTTATCAAATCTTGAAATCTGTGTAATAATTGGCTTATCCGTTGGTAGTGCATATTTTTTTATTGTATTTCCAATCTCTTCTTCACTCAGTTCTTTATTTTTAGAAGAAAGCGGATCGATAGCAGGATAAAGGATATGCTGGTCTATCGGGAGATCTTTTTGTTTATAAATCTCATTAGAAACAATAACTCGATCATATTGGATAATGTACCGCTTAAAAAAATCCCATAACTCCTGGTTAGGATGGGAGAGGTCAATATGACACCGCCACAACCACGGCTGATGTTTTTTAAAAAAGTCAATCAAGGCTAAAGGTTGCGGATCATGAACAATAACTAAATCATGCCCAAGGTGCGTAAACGAGGAAAAAAACTCATTTGTCCGGGTGTAAAGTTTTTTCTCTATTTCGTTAAGGCTAATACTTTCTCCCTGCAATCCATTATGAAAGGATTTGGTAATCTGAAAAAAATCCGGATTACCATGCAATACGCGCCATCCAGTGTCAATCCCGAGTTCATTCATCAGTGGGATCAGAGAGACCAGCATTTCCGCTACCCCGCCTCCCATATGAGTAGAGTTGATATGTACAATATGTTTCCCATTAAGCTTACGAGCTTTTTTGTACAGCAAGGCGATGACTTCATCTCCAACAATTTCTCTATATTGCTCAAGATATCCCATAATTACCCCCTTTTTACATTTCCTGTTGGTTCCTTCCTCCGATAACGTCCCATATCCCCATATTGCCTGCATTATACATAAGAAGTTATATTTTAAAAGTTTTTATTTGCAACGCATGAAGGACATCAGATATAATGAATTTCATTTACAAATTCAAAAGCGAGCCCTTCTATGACAGATAACAAACCTTATTTTTCGATAAAAAACCTATTTGACGGACCACAGTTACGAACAACCTTTGAAGCGCTATTACTGGAAAGGTATCCGCGATTACAGGAGTTAAAAAACTCTGAATTAGTGAGAAACAACTACACACGGTATGAACATACAAAAAAAACACTTCTAAGCTATCATCAACTTGTCCAAAACGATTATAAGAACTTCAACCATCTCGACGAATTAGCAGTGGAAAAAGGTGCACATCCCATTACAATAGACCAATTCACTACCTTACGAGAACTAACATTGGAATATACGCAGACACTACGTGACGAACATTATTTGTTTTTGATACTGCTTACCCATGATTATGGCACAATCTATGGTAACTCCCGGCACTTCATAAAAAGTGGCGAAATTTGCAGAAATGATTTTATAAATGACGGTTATTCTGACTACGAGACAAGGCTTGCCCAAATCATTAACAGCAATCACTCATATCTTGGAGATCTATTCTTAGGCGAGGCCTCTGTTAACTATGGCCTCGATCTTATTACCGAAATCGAGCATGACAACTATCCGGCCAAACGCTTCTGGGATTTACTAATCATCTTAACTACAATTGATATCCATAGTACAAAAGATGGCTTCCTGGGCAAAGAAAAAATTAATGCGCTCTTTTCAGTAAATGACAGGACCAAGCTAGGACAACTCAAAAACATATGGCAGCGGGAACGGTTCCGGCATTTAATTGGACAGCCTGATTTTTACCAAAGGCATCAGAACACGCTCCCTCCCGCAGTCGAAAAAATATATTTCCAGTATTTCTGGTATATAGCACAGGAGTTATCCGCACCAGAACTTGTAGAAATATTTTCAATTGCTGGCAACCTGCTTGAACTGAGTAATAAGGGGTTCCTCGAAACATTCAAATATATAACCTTTTCAGGAGATGGAATGAAAGAAATAACGCGTATCAAAGAAATGCTCACAGCCAGGACCGAGATAATTCTCATTAATAAACTAACCGGCAAAGTAGGAAATACTAATTTTTCAATTAGCAATGATGGCTATTTAGAGTTTTATTTAGGCTAAAATCTCAGCTAAAAAGCATTGTGACTCCGATAATAATGAGCACAACTCCACCGGCTATCTCTGCACCTTTTTCAAAGAAATGGCCAATTTTATTCCCAATATAAACTCCCGAAAGAGAAATAAAAAAAGTTATCGCGCCAATTACAATAGAAGCAAACATAATCGAACTATTTAAAAAAGCAAACGAAACGCCGACAGCTAGAGCGTCGATACTCGTGGCAATTGCAAGGATTAACAATGTTCCGGTTTTTAATGGATTCCCTTCGGTTTTTTCCAAGTCTGGCTTTGTAGCTTCGTATATCATTTTAAGCCCGATAACTGTAAGGCTAACAAAGGCAATCCAATGATCGATACTCACAATATAATCCCTCATTGAATACCCCATAAGCCATCCTGCCAATGGCATCAAAGCCTGAAAACCACCAAAAAAGAAAGCGATCTTCAACGCCTGGGTCAGCTTCAGCGGACGAATAACCAGTCCACTGTTGATTGAAACAGCAAACGCATCCATAGCAAGCCCGACAGCAATTATAAAAATTGTAAGAATATTCACGCGCGATCTCCTTAATTATACGTGCCGCCAATTCTGCCCATCTAGCAGTCAAAATTAAACATTAACCAATTCTATCATCAGAATTTCTTGACAACAATAGTATAGACGCACAGGCAGACAGAGAGCCTCACTCACTTGAAGTTTCAGTCAAAAACAAAAAAACCTATTGAAAAATACCCGGAATTTGAGTATAACCAATCAAAGACACAGTATAATACCCTTACAAAAAAGTGAGATTTGCAAATGAAATCGCGATTATTATTAATTATCTTAGGGTACCTCTTGATCGGGGCTACAGTATCCATTGCACAAGGAGGAGAGAAAATGGCAAACAACAAAAAGGTTCTAGTGGTCTATTATTCTAAAACCGGGAATACGGAGCGTGTAGCAAAAGATATTGCCTCCAGGCTTCACGCAGATATTGAAAAAATAACGGATAAGAAAAACAGGAGTGGATTTTTAAATTATTTCTTTGCCGCGAAGGACGCAAGTAAAAAAAGCCTGACAGAATTAGGTGAACTGCAAAAAAACCCGGTCAATTACGATCTCACCATTATCGGCACACCTATCTGGGCATGGAATATGGCCCCAGCAGTACGCGCCTATCTCACAAAAACCGGCAAACAACTCAAAAAAGTCGCATTCTTTACTACATCCGGAAACACAGACCCTAAAAAAGTTGTTGGCTACATGGAAGAAGTCTCCGGGAAAAAAGCAATTGCCCTGACCGGGTTTAATGCCAAAGAGTTAAAAGACAAAAAAATATATGACGAAAAAATCTCAGCATTCGTTACCGAAATTGTTAGGCAAAACAAATAGATCGGGGCTCTCTCCAAGCTATTAACAGAAAGGGTAGCTATGAAATATAGGGAATTTGGGTCCACAGGGTTGCAAGTTTCTGAAATCGCTTTTGGAGGTGCAAGTATCAGTGGTGAAGGTGGTGGATACGGATTCGGTGATATCTGTGAACAAGAAGCCATCGATTTACTAAAATGCTCATATGAGCAGGGAATTAATATTTATGACACGGCTCCGGTATACGGATATCGACTTTCGGAACAACGCATTGGAAAAGCCTTTAAGGGATTAACTGATAATATTATTATCGTGACCAAAGGTGGCGTAACCTGGAAGGATAATAAACGGATTTACCTGGACAATGAACCTGCCGTAATTGAAAAAATGCTGCATCAGTCATTACAGGATTTGGATCGGGAGTACATTGACCTTTATCTGGTCCATTATCCGGACCCGAAAGTAGATATTCGGCGGGTAATGGAAATTTTGTCAAAGAACAAACGTGAAGGTAAAATCAAATTTATTGGCCTATGCAATACCAATCTGGAAAACTATAAAAAGGCTTGTGAAGTAGAGAGCATAGAGGTTCTTCAGTCAGAATTTAATCTTTTCGCATCTTACCCTAAAGAAAACCTATTTGAACTGGTCAAACGTGACAATCTTGGGTTTATGAGTTGGGGAAGTTTGGATAAGGGAATACTTACGGGGCGAGTTAATAGAGAGAGGAAAAAATATGATAGCAGCGATTTTCGTTCGTGGGCACCTTGGTGGAAAGGCGAATCGTTTGAATTCAAACTCAACGTCCTGGATACAATAAAAAAGCATTTTGCCGCAACGGGCCATTCCTTACTAGATTTTGCGCTTGGCTATTTGTTGAATTATAAGGAAGTCAGTACGGCCATTTGTGGTTTTCGAAACAAAGATCAATTATCCACAATTATCCAGGCACTGGATCACGTACCAAATCAAAACCTAATACAAGAGTATACGGATATTCCAAAGCTATACAGCTAAGGGACATGCTTCATTGCACACACCTGTATCTTATCGCGAATATAGCAGTAACCCCGCTTAGCGCAGGGTTAACACTATAAATATTTGAAATACAAACTAGATCAATATCAGCACCACTGGTTTTAATCTTCATCAAGTGCATCAACAACAGTCTTCAGAATAAATAGCAGAAGCAAAAAACGTTCTTCCTTAATAAGGTTCTCATCAACGGAAGAGAGCAATTCATCTGCAATCAAATTCATTATTTCACTTTGATTATGCTCATTAAGAAGTAATTCAAGTTTATCCCAAAGCGTCTCTTCTGCTTCAACTTCAAGTGCCTCTAGCAGTTCGATATTCTTTTGTTCAATTTCATCCAAGCTGATTTCCTCAACTTGTTTAGCGGTAGTATTTTCCTTTGACATTATGAACCACACAACAACCGCAAAACTTAACAAAACTTCTTTCTCTTCCTGATCTAATAGTTCTTCACCAACATCAGTCAGGTATACCAAAATATCTGGCTGTGCTGCACTCATATCACTGACCAGAATTTCCTGTTCTTCCATAGACAACTGCTCTAATTCGCTCCATCTGGCTTGAATGTTTTCTACAGATATGGGATTCATATCTTTCTCCTTTTGAAATTATTAGCCTACCTGCAAACAAGCAGCCCGGAATACTAACCACCCTATTATAAATCACTATTTCAATTTTTTATAGTTATTGAAACGATCTTTTACGATAAACCCTCAAAACAAATATAATTCTTATTTATTTCACCAGTTGCTTCTTTTAAATTTTTCTACCCTATTATGAGTTTAGCTACTGCTCATATTAGCTCATTGAACAACTCCGCGGTTAGCTGTAGAAACTATATTAGCGCTGACCGCACCAGCTTTTGCTGCGGAGGATTTAACGACCTCTAACTTGACTTTGGTAATACCTTTACTGATGGTCAATCCGATTTTCTTAGCAGCTTCTATCGATAAATCAATAATTCTTCCTTTTACAAACGGGCCCCTGTCATTAATTTTTACTATTACAGTCTTTCCATAGTCTGATCCCTTTTGTAAGTTAGTCACCTTTACTTCTGTACCGAAGGGTAATTTTTTATGCGCGGCCGAAGCTGCATAGTTATTATGAAGTTCCCCGCTCGCGGTCCTTCTTCTATGAAACATTCCGGCATAAAGGGATGCATGCCCGACTTGCGAACCGAATTTGTTTTGATCCCAGTATAATTCTTCCTCTATTGCTTCCTTTAAGTCTTTTTCAATTCCTTTTGGCAAAACCTTTTGCGGCAAATCAAAATCAAAGGCAGCTGAAACATTGGCGGTCGCGTGGATATTCACATTTTCCGAAACCTCGCCCGCGGGAAGTCCGTAAGGCCCCGTTGGCAGTGAAATGCTATTTTTTACTGAGCTTGAACCGGTTGGATGCTGTATATTTTCAATTTTAGGAGTATCCGCGATTTTCATCGACTCAGCAACAACTCGCTTATCTCCTTGTTGTTGGTTTTTCTCTTCCAAAGCACAAAGGCCATTGTTGAGAAGAAGCATTAAAAAGCTGGAGGATATTATTATTGTGTTGAGTTTTTTCATTTTTAATTTTTCTTAGTTAAAAAAATTTAATAAAATAAATTACTCGAAAATAATAGCTTATAACAAATATTACGTCCTATAGTAACATAAGTTTGGCAAAAAACAAATTATTGCACCAAGAGCACATCACAACATCAAGATTTAAACATATAATCAAATATGCTAAATTCTAAAAACAAGAACAGAAACTCGCAGATATTCAGGTTATTTTGTTGGAAAATAGAACTTTTTGTTTATTGGTAAATAGCTTTGCTCGATCTTTTCTCCAGGGTGAGAAGGAGGATAGATATAATCTTTTCCATAGCCAAGGCTTTTGGCTCCAGGATAGTGGGCATCTCGCAAATGAGCAGGAACGCTAAGGTCCGGATTATTTGAGACCTCAGATATAGCTGCATCAATCGCACAATAAACAGCATTACTTTTTGGAGCTTTGGCTATATAGGTAGCTGCAAGTGCCAGCGGGATCCTGGCTTCAGGCAACCCGATCTGCTGGGCAGCAGTGAATGCCGAGGTCGCAATAACTAATGCCTGAGGATCTGCATCTCCGACATCTTCAGCAGCGCATACCATGATCCTGCGGGCAATGTAGACAGGATCTTCTCCGGCATAGATCATTTTAGCCATCCAGTAGAGAGTAGCATCAACATCAGAACCACGCATACTTTTCTGAAAAGCGGATATTACATCAAAATGTTCATTTTCATCGTAAACAACGGGCTTCTTATCAATAGATTCCATTGCTATTTCCATTGTTACCAGCCGCTTATCAGCAATAGTCGGCGTTGTTAATGTAGCCAGTTCTAACGCGTTCAGCGCTCTTCGAACATCTCCATTACTATAGTGAGCAAAATAAGAAAGCACCCCGTCAGCCACTTCCGGATTATATCGAGTAAGGACCACATCAACAGCCAATGCCCTCGTTAACACGATGCCGATGTCTTCAATAGATAGAGGCTGCAACTCAAAAATCTGCGATCTCGATACTAATGCCGGGATAACAGAGAAAAAAGGATTGTAGGTGGTAGCTCCGATAAGCCTGATAATCCCTTTCTCCACGTCCGGCAATAAGGCATCTTGCTGCGCCTTGTTAAACCGATGAATTTCATCGACAAAAAGAAGGGTTTTCTTATTATAAAGCTTCTGTGTTTCTTTAGCGGTTTCAATAACCTCTCGAATATCTTTCACACTTGAGGTCACGGCATTGAGCGTCCTGAAAGCCGACTTCGTGGAATGGGCAATAACATTGGCAAGTGAGGTCTTCCCAATGCCTGGTTTTCCAAATAGAATAACTGACTGGACCCTATCCGCTTCAATAAGCCTTCGCAGCAGCTTCCCCGGACTTAAAATATGCCCTTGCCCTACGAACTCGGATAGGCTCTTCGGTCTCATCCGCCACGCAAGCGGCGCTTCTTTCTCTAACAGTTGTTCCATTGAATGTGTAAACAGGTCCATGTTCATTATCCACGATGCAATTTTAGATTATGTCAAAAAACATAATACAGGGTTTGATATCAGGAATCAAGGAGAAACAATACAAGACTCCGCATACTTTTTATCTATTCCGGTTATTTTCACCGTTTTATTTTGAGATAATTCACCATGAATAATCTCGATCGATGATTTCGAAATCTTTAATATCTCCGAGAGAAAGGCGATAACCTCTTTATTGGCTTTCCCTCCTTCCGGAGCAGCATTGATCTTAATTTTAAGACGGTCATTATAAAAACCGGCAACTTCCCGTTTATGGGTTTTAGGCATAACACGCAGATTGAGGATTATATAAGAAGGATGCTCTTCAAGATACATTAAAAACCAAAAAACACGCGAAAAATGAGTGGCTCAATGAAAAAATACAAAATAAGCGCAACCACGATCGGAGAAAAATCTATTCCGGTAGTAGGAAAAATGCCCTGAAACGGACTCACGATAGGGTCGGTAATTGCATTAATAAATTTAACGAAAGGATTAGGTTCCTTATAATAGTTAGCTCGACTGCTATAGGATATCCAGGAAACAATGAATCGCAAAATTAGAACGAAATAGAGGATTCTAAGACCAGCTTTAACTATCATACCTATTGAAAATAAAACTGACATACAGGAACTCCCGAATACCTACCCAAGCAACCTCGCAAGCAACCCCAATATTAGATTTTGAACAAGCCCAAGAACTATGAACGCTATAATCGGAGAAAAATCTATTCCCATACTTGAAGAAGGCAGCAGTTTCCTGAAAGGTTCCAGAATCGGATCTGTTAGAGTGTACAAAAGTTGTACGATTGGATGACTAGGATTATGAGGGATCCAAGACAGGATAACCCTTGCAATTAGCAGATAATACAATGCTTGAAACACATAACTAACAATATTATATAACATATACTATCCTTTACTATCCTTTGTTCAACTCATCAGCTCTATTTTTCGCTGCTGTGACGGTCTTCTCTATCGTATCTTTCAAGATGCCGTCCTGCAAAATTTTTAATCCGGCAACCGTCGTTCCTCCTGGAGAGGATACCATGTTTATTAATTCTTTGGTAGTTTTTTTAGAGTTCTCAATCATTTTAGCCGCGCCAATCATTGTCTGGGTAATCAACAGAAGGCTTTCGTCATAACTCAGGTGATGATTAACTCCTGCCTGAGCAAAGCTTTCGACAATTTCATAAAAAAAGGCAGGGCCACTGCCACTAAGGGCAGTTATGCTATTTATCTTATCTTCACACGTTATCAATGTTTTTCCAACTGCCTTAAAAATTCCGTCAACAAAGGCAACATCATCTTCCGTTGAGATCTGATCAGGCGCAATTGCAGTCATGCCATATCCCAGGAGACATGGGGTATTCGGCATTGTCCGAATAACTTTGACATTCTTATTTATGGTATGCTTAATGTTATCTATAGTAATTCCGGCTGCAATACTAATAAATAACATATTTTCAAGAACATCGGACTTAATTGTGCGTAGGACAACGTCCATTTGTTGCGGCTTAATTGCCAAGATGATAACAGAAGCTCTCTTGCAGAGTTCTTGGTTATCCTGTACAGCCGTTACATTATAGGTATCACAGATAAAATTCTGTCTTTCTTGGGATGGGTCATAAAAAAGTATATTGCCAGGGGAAACAAATCGAGAAGCGATAATCCCGTTGATTATTGCTTCCGCCATTTTTCCCGCACCAATAAAACCAATTATTTTGTTATTGATCATTATCCGACGTTAGTTGCCTTAAGCAAAGGAGGTGTATTCACTTCCAGGCTTTCCTCATTAGAGTTATGCTCATCACCTTCAACGATAGCTATATTTTCAGGGGTAAAAAGAAAAATGTTTTCACCAATCTTTAACATATGCCCATTGATTGCATATGCGGTTCCACAAACAAAATCTACCAGGCGTTTACCGTTCTGGCTATCAACGTATTTCAGGCTTACGATTACCGGTTTATTTTCTCTCAAAAATGTTGATATTGTAAGGCAATCTTCGTATATTCTTGGTTCAACCACCCTCACTTCAGCTTGATTTGGTTGTTTTACTGAGTTTAGTTTTATCAAATTCGTCTTGGCTGGAAATCCAGTTTGAACCTTCTTCGTTTCCTGCTCTTCCGGACCAGACTCAAACCCTAAAAATATTTTTGCCTTATCCATAAATTCACTCATTCTTCGTACTCCTTCTTACTTAAAAATTGCGCTCCCTACGCGAATCATCGTAGCACCCTCTTGCAATGCAACTATGTAATCATCACTCATCCCCATTGAATACTCTGAAATCTTGATAGTGGGAATGTTTAACGAGTTGATTCTTTCCCCGAACTCAAAAAGTCTTTTAAAAATCGTATGTAATTCTGGATCAGACGCACTTAACGGCGCCATTGTCATTAATCCTATTATATCAATATTTTTTATATTTTTTAAAGCACTAATATTATCTAAAAATTCGTCTTCTTGAAAACCATATTTACTTTTCTCACCGGAAACATTTATCTGCAGAAGAACTTTCACGCGCTTGCCCGTTTTTCCTGCATGTTCATCTATTGCGCATGCCAAATGAATACTATCAACCGAGTGAATATACTCAACGATCGGCAATACTTTTTTTATTTTATTTGTCTGAAGGTGTCCGATCAAATGCCAAACTAAATTTGTATATTTTCCCAATTCTTTTGCTTTTTTCTCTAATAATTGTGTTTTATTTTCAGCAAGATCAGTAACTCCACAGCGAAGAAGCTCCTCTATTGTTGGAATATCTACGGTTTTGGTAACTGCTATCAGCCGAACCTTCGCACTTTTGGAGTAGCGTTCTATATTCTTTTTTATCTCTTCTATATTAGATGCAATATCCATAATTAGTCTATAAACCTATGTGCTGAGTGCGCATTCGGGCTTAAGTATTTATTTCTTGTCATTCCTGCTATCGCAGGAATCCGGTATTTCTATTTAACTCACCGATCATCATCTTATTTTTAATTTATTAGATTGTTATGATTAATATAACATTAACTCCCATAATTTCAAATACTTTGTATATATATTTTTTCCGTTAACATCTGACAAAATCTTATCCACAGATCAAAGGATTGATAATTTGGGTTTATTTCAGAACTAAAAATTTATAATTTGCAGCAAAAATAGCCATATAGAGCGCGGACTTAACTAAGTCTTCCAGTTTTTTATCTCCACTGCATAGATTGTGCAATATTATCCCTAAAGTTTTATTTTTACTAACCGATAATAAGTGCAATTGGGGATCAGTGTATGTAGCTGGACCGCTTGTCGGACGCTCTAATAGCTGAGATCGACTATCTCAGTTTTCCCCAAAACGCATATACAAGAAATAAATAGGTGACCATCATGCTCAATGGTATTTATGCAGCGTCTTCCGGCATGCAAAATGACCTTGTTAGATTAGAAATATTATCTAACAATACTGCCAATATGGACACGCCAGGCTTCAAAAAGGCTATCGCAGTCACAAAAAGCTTCACAAACGGACAGAATCAGTCAATACAAAACTCTCCGAATCAAGAAAAAGCCGGAGCTTACGTTAATGAAATCAAAACAGATTTTACCGATGGAGCTCAAGTATTTACCGGTAGCGATCTGAATATGAGCATTAACAATGACGGATTCTTCACCATCCAGACACCCAATGGTTTAGCCTATACGAGAAACGGAAGCTTCTCAGTTAACTCCGAAGGTTATCTTGTAACCCAAAACGGCTATTACGTTATGGGAGAGAATGGCACCATTAACGTAGGGACCGCAGAAAAACTAGTAGTGAATGAAAAAGGTTACGTATTCGGTGATGGAAAACAAATAGATTCTTTGGTGGTAACCGATTTTCCTAAGCCATATCAAATGACCCGTGCAGGCGCATCCATGTTTTATCCACAAGATTCAAATCAAGCTTTTCAGGTCAGCTATCCCAGAGTCAGCCAGGGATACCTGGAGTCATCGAATATCACACATGCAAGCGTCATGGTTGAGATGGTTAATATGATTAATGTCCAACGAAGCTTTGAAGCCAATCAAAAAGTCGTAACAATAATTGATCAAGCCATGGGAAAAACAGTGAATGAGATAGCTAAGGTATAAAGAAAGGGATATGTTATGAATAGGTCACTTTGGATTGCAGCAACAGGTATGATGGCACAACAGATGAATGTTGACGTCATTGCCAATAATTTATCAAACGTTAATACAACCGGATTTAAAAAAAGCCGTGTTAATTTTCAAGACCTGCTTTACCAGACAACCACATTTGGAGGCGCATACTCTACCCAGGAAACACAAATTCCATCGGGATTACAAGTTGGGTTGGGTACCAAGCCCATGTCAACGCAAAAGATATTTTCACAAGGTGACTTCCGAAAAACTGACAACCCTTATGATATTGTCATAAAGGGAGACGGTTTTTTTCAGGTAATAACTCCAGATGGCGATACCCAGTATAGCCGGGACGGTTCATTTTCTGCCAATAGTGAAGGTATCCTGGTAACGAACGAAGGCATGCCACTCGAACCATCGATTTCAATTCCCAGCAATACCACAAAAATAGTCGTCGGCTCAGATGGCACGGTGTCAGTATTAGCACCTGGAGACGTTACCCCGCAGCAAGTGGGACAGATAACAATCGCCCGGTTTTCAAACCCGTCAGGGCTAGAAAGCACCGGAAGAAATCTGTATAAAGCATCCGGCTCATCAGGAACTCCTATGGTAGGGACTCCCGGAAAAGAAGGACTGGGAACGATAGATCAAGGCTATCTTGAGAACTCGAACGTCGATATCGCGGAAGAAATGATTAGAATGATCATGGCACAAAGAGCCTACGAAATTAACTCTAAAGCAATTCAAACTGCTGATAATATGATGGGGATGGCAAATAATATAAAGAGGTAAGTAAATGATTAATTGGTTGCTCAAAAAAATATCCTTATCAGCCATAATTCTTTCAATAGGAATTATCTCTATAGCTACCGCCGATCAAACTATTAAAAGCGATAGAATCGTAGAATTAGCCAAAAGCTATCTGTTGAACCAATTCTCTCAGAATTACTCTTCGGAAAACATCGATGTGACCAACACCCGTCTTCTGCCGGACATATCTTTCCCGGAAGGAAAAATCGATTACTTTATCAACGAAAAAGAAATAGCAAATATCGGGCAGTATCATACAATTCCAATAATCATTCTCTTAGACGGCAAACCAATCCGCACATTATTCGTTAATTGCAAAGTAAAACTCTATGGGAATGTAGTTACGTCAGTAGCACCCATAAAAATGCATCAAAATATTAATCGGGAAGCTATAACACTATCCCGGCAAGAAATAAACTCTAACAGCAAAAACTCTGATTATTACCAAAATATCGAGGATTTGGTAGGGCTAAGGACCATCCAATATATTCCTTCCGGTAAAATCATCAATGCTGCCATTATCGAAAAAATCCCCCTCGTTGAAAAGAATAAACAGGTAAAAGTGGTAGGGAAAATAGGTGATATTGAAGCGAGCATATACGGAACAGCATTAGAGAAAGGTGTTAAAGACGATATCATCAACGTGCAGAACCCTTCTACCCAAAAAATTTTCTCAGCAAGAATAATCGGCAAAAATTCCGTGGAGTTAGTCTTTTAGCTAGGATTAAAAAAGGTATAAATCAAATGAAAATAGTCAAACAATTACTCTTAATAGCTTTTCTACTCTGCCAAACAAATTTAGTTTTCGGTGAATCCCTCTGGGATGATAAAGCTGCCTCTTTTTTTGCTGATAACAAAGCTCATTCAATAGGTGACAGCATTACTATAGTCATCGAAGAATCATCGACAGCATACCAGAAAGCAGGAACTGTCCTCGATAATAAATCGAATTCATCAATCGGGCCACTTGCCTCTAATTTACCTGGAATTTCAAAATTCACTCAATTTCTTTCGACTGCGACCAAACTCAATGAAGCCGACAAATTTGACGGGAAAGGCACAACACAAAGAGCCGGACAGCTTTCGGCAAAGGTTACAGTAAAAATCACAAAAATACTTGATAACGGCGAATACGAAATAGAAGGCAACAAAGAAGTTTTTATCAACTCAGAAAATCAGAAAATAAGAATTAAAGGGACCGTACGACCAAAAGACATAGATGAGAATAATACCGTATTGTCCACATACGTATCAAATGCACAAATATCTTATAGCGGTACCGGTCCAGTCGGAGACAGCCAGGAACCGGGAATATTATCAAAAGTACTAGCATTCCTGTTTTGAAGAAAGAAATAAATGTTTAAGCAAAAAATAAGTCTATTGATATTGATGTTTGTTTTGTTCATGTCAGCTACCGTTGGGTCTGACGCAGAAATGATCACAACAAGAATCAAAGACATTGCCAGAATAAACGGGCTACGCAATAACCAGATGATTGGCTATGGCTTGATCGTAGGCCTTGACGGAAGCGGGGACAGCGGAGCTATTGCCGCTGCGAAATCAATAAGCAATTTTCTGGATTCATTCGGGATAAAAGTTGATCCGAAAAACATGAAAGGGAAAAATGTTGCCGCCGTATCAGTAACAGCAATCCTTCCACCTTTTGCAAAAAAAGGCGATTCCTTGGACATCGTGGTATCTTCCATCGGAGACGCCAAAAGCCTTCAGGGCGGCATGCTCCTGCTCACTCCGCTAAAAGCGCCGAACGGGAAAATATATGCAGTCGCACAGGGGGCCATTTCCCTTGGCGGATTCAATGAAAGCTCCGCAGGTACTGAAGTGAGAAAAAATCACCCGACAATCGGCCAAATACCTGGAGGAGCAATCCTTGAGAAAGATATTACCTCAACGTTTTTATCAGACAACAACACCTTCGAGCTGGTACTGAGGCAATCTGACTTCACAACAGCGACTGGTATTGCAGAGCAAATAAACCTCTATTTCAACGATAATCTTGCCGCGGTAAAAGATCCTTCGACGATAGAGGTATTTGTTCCCGAAGATTTCAGGGATTACGTAATGCTTTACGTAGCCAGAATAGAGCAATTACCTGTCGTGCCTGACGTGCAAGCAAAAATTGTCATTAATGAAAGAACAGGCACCATCCTCATGGGCGGTCCAATAAAGATCCTTCCGGTAGCTGTAGCTCAAGGCAATTTAAGTGTATCAATCCAGCAGAATAAAGAGGTTATACAACCCGCAGTCCTTTCAAGAGGAGAGACAAAAGTTGTCACCAATCCGACAATTAAAGTCACAGAAGAAAAGCTAGCACGCGGAAAACTGGTAGAGATCCGGCCCGGAAACTCAATTTCAGATGTGATTAAAGTTCTCAATCTTATCGGTGCAAGCCCGCGAGATATGATCTCAATACTACAGGCGATGAAAAATGCAGGTGCACTGCAGGCTGAACTGGTAATTATGTAGGCCATAATGGAAGCACGTTGGTGCATTCCTAAAGTAAATATAAAGAAAAAAAACTATGGATTTAACCAATACAAACTCACTCATGATATCAAATTCTTACGATGAGCAAAGATACAAAAAGTCCGTTTCCAATTCGTCTGATACGAAATCGAATGATCTTGCAAAAACCGAAAAAGCAACAAAAGAATTCGAAGCGTATTTTATTAATTATATGTTTAAGGAAATGAAAAAAACCATACCGCAAGGTGGCTTATTCAGCAAAAATGATGGCGAAAAGATATTCGAAGAAATGCGTGACCAAAAATACGCAGAAATGATGGCAAACCGCGGAGGAATAGGGTTATCAAGGATAATGACCGAACATTTAAGAGCGAATATGTCACAAACAAAATTTTGAGCCCTCACTTCAGGAGATAGCAAATGCCATTCATAAATAGAGTTAAGCATTATATAAATTATTGGTTATATTTAAAACACGAATCAAAAAAATAAATAAACTTTAAAAAAACAGCCAGAAAGCTCACGCAAATGAATGCATATAATATATATTAAAATAAAATTAAAATATTTAAATAATGATAAATTTTTTGAATATTTTATCGATAAGTAGAATAGTAAAAAGCAAAACAGAAAGGACAAAAAAATGTTCATAGACGAAGTAGGCGCTTCAGAACAAGTCAAAAATATCGATAAAATCCGCAAATCAAAAGACATACAGATTAATGGCATAAAAAGTTCTAAATCGGACAAACTGGATATATCGAAATCTTCTGAATTCCAGATGACCATAAAAGAAGCTCTTGCACAGACTCCTGATATTCGTGAGGATAAAGTAAGAGAAGTCAGCCAGAAAATAGAAAATAATACTTACCGGACATCCAGCTCCGCAATTGCAAAAAAAATAATGGAATCGGATGAATATAATGGCATTAGATCTGAACTCTTTAGTTAGTATTTTAGACAAACACCTTTACGTTTACAGGCAGTTATTAACTGTATCAAGGCAAGAACAGGTTGCCATCGTTAATAACAAGCCCACGGAGATAGATGACTGCGTTCACAAAAAAGACCAACTCCTCGGCATTTTAGAAAAATTAGAGAAGGCAAAGCAAAAAACACTCGCAACCTTTGCTGTAGAAATGCAGATAAACAAAAAAATCGTTAGTGTTTCTGAAATAATAGATCACCTTCACGGTAAATATAAAGAAAAAATCAAACAATATATAAAAGATCTTACTAATATAATTTTAGAATTAAAAGTTGTTAACCAAAACAATGGCAAACTCCTGAACTATTCCCTCCATTTTATTCATCATATGATATCTAATTTCACCTCAGTTAACGAAGTGAAATGTACCTATACAGCCTCCGGAATTTACCAAAAACCCAATAGGGTCAGCAATGTCGAATATTGTTTTTAACAGTTTGGATAAGGAGTTTTTAATATGAGTTTATTTTCAGCACTAAGCTTGGGAACTCGAAGTATGCAAGCTCAGCAACGAGCAATGGAGGTTACCGGACATAACCTGGCAAACGTCAATACCGAGAGTTATTCCCGGCAAAGAGTTGCTTTTGTTTCCGGAAATCCACAAACGATACTCACTCCTTCCGGTTCATTTCAACTCGGAACAGGGGTTGATGTATCTTCAGTTGATAGAATTCACGATGATTTTCTTGAAGCACAAATACAATCTGAAGCACAAGATCTGGGCTACTACCAGACGCAATACAGCAATTACAAAATTTTAGAGACTTCTTTTAACGAGCCTTCGGATAGCGGGATTGCTAATGCTCTCGATGAGTTCTGGCAGTCATGGAAAAAAGTAGCCGCTCCCAATCCGGGAGATAAAGGCGCCCGAGAAGAGGTTAAAGTTAAAGCGGTTCAACTGACCGACACTTTAAAGCAAACCTACAACAAGCTTGTTGACCTTCAGAAAAACATTGACAGCGCGATTGGAACAAAAGTCATAGAAATCAATTCGAATCTAAACAAGATAGCCTCTTTAAATAACCAAATAGCCAATGTACCCATAGACGCCGATGCAAATGATTTATTAGATAAAAGAGATCAGATATTAATAGACCTCAGTAAACAAATCAATTTTACCGCGACGTTACAGGCAAACAGGACCATCGATATTTCTACAGCAGGAATTCCTCTTGTCGTTGATAATAAAGCGTTATTGTTATCAACTGGAGTGACCAGCAAATCATTATTTCTTGAGATAAGGGATAGTTCGAATATAAATATAAATAGTTCCATTAACAATGGAGAAATTGCCGGCCTGTTGAATTTGCGAGACACGGTTATCGAGGAATATAAAAAAGATCTCAATACATTATCATCAAAAATCATAAGTGAAGTAAACGAGGTACATCATCAAGGCTATGATTTAAATGGGGCCAAAGGAATAGACTTCTTTTTAGGAGATAGCGCTTCGAATATAACGCTACACCCGAGTATCAAGGGTAATGTAACCTATATCGCGGCTTCCTCGACAAAAGAGAATACAAATGGAAATGGAGAGATTGCCGACAAAATATCAGGACTTCAAAATAAATCTCTTTTAGACAATAATACATATACCGTAAGTGAATTTTTCCAGAACATAATTTCGAAGCAAGCCAATGATTCCAGTTACTCAAAAAAACTTGTTGAAGGACAGGAAACCCTCTTGAATGGTCTCAAAGGCAGAAAAGCAAGCACGTCAGGAGTATCGATCGATGAGGAAATGACCAACTTGGTTCAATATGAGCAATCATATAATGCTGCGGCCAAATATGTTAGCACCATTAATCAAGTAATAGATTCTTTGATGCAAATGATATAATAAAACGGAGACACCTATGAGAGTAAGTAACAGCTATATTTTCTTTTCATTAAAAAACCAATTAAGCAGTAATCTGGAGAATTTATACAATTCTCAGGTTAAAGTCAATAGTGGGAAAAAATACGTATTGCCCTCCGATGACCCCACAAGCGCAGTTACAGCGTTAAGAATTAAACACAGTCTCAACCTGAATTCATATTATAAAGAACGGCAAAATTACACAAAACCGTATCTGCAAATTGCCGACACTCAGCTTACTACAATAATCAACACGATTAGAACTGTCAAAGTAGACCTTAACATGGCATCAAATAGTACTAACGACAACAGCCAGTTAGCAATAGTTGCAACAAAAATTGACAAAGCTATTGACTCAATTGTTACTACTGCAAATGCCAAATATAATAATACATTTCTATTTGGCGGGTACGGGACAAACACTACCCCCTTTGTACGAACAGGAGATCAAGTCAAATATAATGGATCAGGCCACACTGTACAGCAAGAAATAAATAAAGATATTTTTGCAGATGTTATGATCCCTGGTTCTAAGATTTTTGAAACACATACCGTTGATAGCACAATCGGGCTAGCATCCCCTGATGCCAAGCTCAGCACAATGTTAAACAGCGTAGGAAGCCCCTATTCTTTTTCAATTAAAACAGGGAGCGGAACTCCTGCAACCTTTTCAGTAAACTATACGACTGATAGTTTACAAGATATCGTTACCAGGATCAATAATAGCGGAGTAGATGTCAAAGCCAATATTAAAGAAGCTAACGGAATGGCCTACCTTACATTACAATCCAAGATTGTGGGAGAGTCCGGGGCATTGACAATAACGGATGATAGTAGCGGTAATGGATTGCTCAAAGCTATCTCCCTCGCCGATGAAAATGCAGCTATTACCGGCACGCAATCTTCCTATAGCAACGGGCTTCTGGATACCCTGATTGCAGCCAAAAATAAACTACAAATCGGAGATACCACCGGACTTTCTGATTTGATTGCCAAAATAGACAGTGCTAATGATAATATCCTTAATATAACAGCAAATGTAGGGTATGAAATCCAACGGATTGAAACAGCACAGAGTTTTTCTAGCGATGAAGAATTCAGACTTAAAGAGCTTCTTTCAGACACAGAGGGCATTGATTCTATTGGCGCGATTACAGAGCTCAGCACCCTCCAAAACGCATATGAGGCAGCGTTGGCAACAAGTGCAAGGATAATGAAGCTCTCATTACTTAATTATATTTAACAGAGGTTGGGTATGGATATAATAACAACAAGATTTGGAACTCTAACAATTAACGAGCAGGACATAATCCATATAGAAAAAGGGTTAATGGGCTTTGAAAAAGAAAGTAACTACATTCTCAGGCCCTCAGGAAAAAACCAGCTATTCGGTTGGCTCCAATCTACGGAGAATCCTGCACTTGCATTTGTCGTCACGAATCCTTTTGATTTCTACGTTAATTACGAATTTGACCTAGAAAATGAAGACTTAGAAGAGCTGCATATTTCCTCAGTTGAAGACGTGTATGTCCTTACAATACTCACTATCCCTGCTAATCCGCAAAACATATCGGCCAATTTAATAGCACCAATAATAATTAATAATAAAAATAAAAAGGGAAAACAAATTATTCTAAAAAGCAATAAGTATCAAACCAAACATTTTATACTGAAAGATTTTCAAAATTTAGCTGAAAATACAAAAAAAAGTCTAATAAATCAAACAGCTCAATAAGCGAGCTTTCTAAGGAGAATTTTCTTGTTAGTATTATCTAGAAAATTAGACCAAAGCATTATTGTTAACGACAATATCGAAATAAAGGTTATCGAGATAAAAGATAACATTGTAAAACTGGGAATTACTGCTCCCAAAAATATTCCTGTGTTTAGAAAAGAAGTCTTGGAAGAAATCCGAGAAGAAAATCTAAAAGCTTCCGAATTTAAGGTAGACGACCTAAATAAGCTTTTTAAATAAACCTAAAGTTATCAGCAAAAAAACAAAAAAAGATATTAAGTCTATTTCTGCTGAAGGCCAGACCAATTCCATCCGCACATTTAACAGATAAAGTCAGGCAACTACTTAAATGCAAAGGAATATGAAAGCCATTGTAGTTATGTTATAATACCGTTGCAAGATGGTGTAACAAAAAAAATTGGAGTTATTTTTGCTTACTCATTCTAGCTATTTTTATATTATTATATAGCATATAATACCTTTAATCATTAAAAAATGCCACCAATCGTGGCACACACGAAAAGGAGTGCTTATCCATGCTGCCATTTTTCTTTGATAGCTCAATGCTCTTGCTGATACCAGCAGCCATATTCGCAATGTGGGCACAATACAGAGTAAAATCAACATTCGGAAAATATTCTTCCAAACCAGCAAATTCTCAATATGCCGGATGGGAAGTCGCTCGAAAATTATTAGACGCTTCAAATCTAAAAAACGTTGAAATCGAAAAAGTTCCTGGAGAACTAACTGATCATTATGATCCTCGTGCTAAAGTTCTCCGACTTTCAGAAAGCACTTATTGGAACCGTTCAATATCCAGTTATGGTGTTGTTGCCCATGAGGTTGGCCACGCACTACAGGATGCTAGAGAATATTTCCCTCTAACCTTAAGAAATAATTTTGTCCCTATTGCAGGATTCGGTTCCTCTGCAGCATTCCCGCTTTTTTTTGTTGGGTTGCTTGTCAGTAGTGGCCTGTTAATGGATATCGGGATTCTTTTTTTTGCCGCTGCCGTATTATTTCATGTCATCACCTTGCCGGTAGAATTGAATGCATCTTCACAAGCACTGCTCCTGCTTAAACAGCAGAATATATTGTCTGACCAGGAGATCCCCTTAGCTAAAAAGGTGTTAAACGCAGCAGCACTTACCTATGTTGCCGCGATGGCAGTTTCGCTATTGCACCTGGTTAGATTACTTATCTTAAGAAATAGAAATGAAGATTAGAGGTGAAAAGCGTTTCTATACCTAGCTTCATATTATGAATAGTGCAATCAAAATTATTATTGGAGCGACGGCTGTCGGCAAAACCAACTGGGCTATTGAGTATGCTCGTGCAAACAATGCCGAGATAATCTCAGCAGACTCGATGCAGGTATACCGATATATGGATATTGGAACTGCAAAGCCATCCATAACAGAACGAGAAGAAATAAGACATCATTTAATTGATATCGTTAATCCTGAAGATATTTATTCCGCACATGATTTTGTTGAAAAAGCAAACATATTAATAGCTGATATACGGCAAAGAAATAAAGAACCGCTTCTTGTTGGAGGAACTGGACTCTACATAAATGCTTTTATTCGCAATTTTAATTTTCCGGGGGCCCCTAAAGATCCGAACTTGAGAAACAAGCTAAAGCAGAGAGCTGCCATAGAAGGAATTGAATCCCTTTATAATGAATTAAAAGAAATAGATGAAGAATCCACAAAAAAAATCTCGGCTAATGATTTATACAGAATAATCCGAGCGCTCGAAGTCTATTATTTAACTGGAGAAAAAATATCGGACTTTCATTACAAGACAAAAAGCTATCGCCCTGACATTGATATCCACCATCTTCAAAAAGATCGTTCAGCCATCTATAAAGGCATCGAAGACCGTATAGATTCTATGATTGCAAAGGGTTTATTTGAGGAAGTCCAGATGTTAATTGATAAAGGCTACAGTCAAGACTTGCCTTCAATGCAGGCCTTAGGGTATAAAGAGGTTATTGACTATTTTTTAAAGAAAACAGATAAAGAAGCCTGTATAAGCTTAATAAAAAAAAGGACCAGAAATTTTGCAAAACGTCAGCTTACCTGGTTTAGAAGCTTTCCAGTTAAAAAAGAAATCTTTATCTGAGATAAGGCACGTAAAAATTATTTGTTTATAATTATTAACTGATTTATGCTATTCTGCATAGTATTAGTTAATAATCAGTAAATTTATAAAATGCCACGACTTGGGACACGGGCTAATAAAGGAGGAATGACTATGAAGTTTACAAAAATGCACGGTTTAGGAAACGATTTTGTATTAATAGACAATCTGGAAAACAAGATTCCTGAAGAGGATTATGCGCAGATGGCAATATCATTGTGCGACCGGCACTACGGAATAGGCGGAGACGGGCTGGTTTTTATATTGCCCTCTCATAATGCTGATTATAAAATGAGAATTTTTAACAGTAACGGCTCAGAAGCTGAAATGTGTGGAAACGGAATTCGCTGTTTTGCCCGTTATATATACGAAAAGTTCTACAACAAAAAAGATGTTATTTCAGTCGAGACTCTTGCAGGAATAGTTGTCCCGACAATAATTGCTTCTAACGGAAAGTTTATTGGTGTTGAAGTTGATATGGGAGAACCGCGATTATCACGCAATGAAATTCCAATGATCGGAGAAGACAGTGAAACCGTTATCGATGAAAAGGTAACTATAGACGGCAAGACATATGAAGGCACAGCCGTATCCATGGGAAACCCGCATTTTGTTATTTTTGTTGATAATATAGATGATATTAATCTAGCTGAAGTAGGTCCGCTTTTTGAAAATTATTATTTATTTCCAGAGAAAACCAACACCGAGTTCATACAAATAGTCAATAGAAATGAACTTATCATGCGTGTCTGGGAGCGAGGTGCAGGCGAAACCTTGGCTTGTGGGACCGGAGCCTGCGCAAGCCTGGTTGCTGGCGTATTAACCGGCAAAACCGAGAGAAAAGCCATTGTACGGCTTATGGGAGGAAATCTCTCTATCGAGTGGCAAAAAGAAGATAATCACATTATCATGACCGGACCTGCTCAGACAGTATTCGAGGGAGAACTGCATGAGGAGGCTTTAGTTTGGAAATAAAAATAGCCAAACACGCCGGATTTTGTATCGGAGTAAGGAAAGCCGTAGAAAAAGCTCTTGCTGCCACAAACAGTTACGAAATCAAAAAACCGATATATAGCCTAGGACACTTGGTACATAACTCCTTCGTGGTAGAAGAACTTAAGAAAAAAGGCATTATTATTGTTAACAGCATTGATGAAATCAATACAACCGGAACACTCATAATAAGTGCCCATGGAGTATCTCCTCACATTTTTAACCAAGTTAAAGAAAAGAAATTAGATGTAATAGATACAACCTGTACACAAGTTGCAAAAGTACAGAATCTAGCAAAACAGCTAAGTAATGACGGATATCTGATAATAATAATTGGTGACAAAAACCATCCTGAAGTCAAAGGCGTTCGAGAATGGGCAGGTACAAATTCTTATGTCATTTCGAATAGAGAAGAAATTTTGCCCGAAATCTTGACAAAAAAAATTGGAATTATCTCACAAACTACTATTTCATTAGAACTGTTTGATACGATATCAAAAAGTATCAGAGAAAAAGCCACTGCCGAAGTAAAAATCTTTAACACGATTTGCTCGGCCACAAGCACCCGGCAGAAAGCGGCAATAACGCTTGCGCATGAGGTTGATGCCATGCTCATAATAGGGGATAACAAAAGCGCAAATACCAATCGCCTCTATGAGTTAAGCAAAGGGATCCAGGAAAACTCATATCTTGTAGCAGAACCTTCCATAATAAATAAGGAATGGCTTCTCAATAAAAAAAATGTGGGGATTACGGCCGGAGCTTCAACTCCGATAGAAATTATCGATTCTGTCATTAAAAAATTAAGGGATATGGAACAACCTAATGATCAATATACATAATAAAGAAATGCACAAGTTGGAGAACCTTATTGCATATGAGTTTGAGAATAAAAAACTTTTGTTGACAGCATTAACACACAGTTCCTATTCTAACGAAAAAAAAGCTAAGCAGCTGGAAAATAACGAACGATTAGAATTCCTTGGCGATGCCATACTAAAACTTTCAATATCAGATTATCTCTACCGCAATTATCCTGAATATGCTGAAGGAATAATGACCAAAATTAGGGCACTGTTAATAAGCGATCATACCCTGGCAAAAATTGCTAAATCAGTTGATCTTGGAAGAATGCTTCTGTTATCGAAAAACGAAAAAAAAACCGGGGGAGAAACCAGACCATCAATTCTTGCAAATGCACTCGAAGCTATTATTGGTGCAATCTATCTCGATGGCGGACTGGAAAAAGCAAAAAAAATCATATACGCGCTATTTCAAGTACAACTAGAAACGATAGGCCCAGCGTTTTCCACTCATGACTACAAGTCCAAACTTCAGGAATATATGCAGCAAAACAATCTCGGACTCCCGGAATACACGACTATAAAAGAGCTCGGACCAGACCATAATAAAACATTTATTATTGAGGGGCGGGTACTACTGAATAATAATGAAATTAAAGCAATTGGCCGAGGAAAAACCAAAAAAATTTCCGAACAAAATGTGGCAAGAAGAGTTCTTAAAAAACTAGGAGTGCTTTAACCTGACCGCATCTGAGAAACAAAAACCGCTTAAATAGCACTGGCCTTAATATATCCTGCCTCTGAAGGTTCAAAAATTTTTGCCAGAATTTTTTGAAACATCCCGTCCGTATCAAGTTGATATTTTTGCATCAGTTCTTTTTTACTGCCATGCTCAATAAATTTATCCGGGATACCGAGACACAAGGTTCGGGTTATAATTCCCTCTTTACTTAGCAGTTCTAAGACCGCAGACCCGAATCCACCCTGAATCGCGCCCTCTTCCATTGTGACAACAAGATCAGATTCCCGACTTAATGCAGAAATCAATTTTTCATCTAAGGGTTTAATGAATCGCGCATTTATTACCGTTGTATTCACTTTTGAGAAAAACAATCGTTGCGCCACCTCGATAGCCGAGGGAACCATCGTACCAATAGCAATTATGCAAATATTATTCTTATAGCCGTCATTTTGAGCGAATAAGATCTCTGCCTTACCGAGAATAAGTTCATCAGCTTTTTCCTTGAGCACCGATATTGCGCCTTCCCCTCGAGGGTAACGAATACTAATTGGCCCATTATAGCTTAAAGCGAAATACATCATATCTACGAGTTCATTCTGATCCTTCGGCGCCATTACCGTTAAGTTTGGAATGTGCCTTAAATATCCAAAGTCAAATACCCCGTGATGTGTCGGACCATCTTCACCTACAAGGCCTCCCCGGTCCAGCATAAAGACAACTGGCAAATTCTGGATACATACATCATGAATAATTTGATCATACGCTCTCTGCATAAAAGAAGAGTATACAGCAACAAATGGCTTCATTCCTTCTACAGTTAAGCCGGCTGCAAAAGTAACTGCATGCTCTTCAGCAATTCCGACATCGAAAAATCGATGAGGAAATTTTTTTTGAAATTCGCTAAGTCCGGTACCGCTCGGCATGGCCGCAGTAATTGCACAAATTCTATTATCCAGATTAGCAAGATCACAAATTGTTTTCCCAAAGGTCTCGGTGTAAGAAGGATTTTTATGCGAGGTTTCAATTTTTCCAGATTCTATATGAAACGGCGAAATACCATGAAATTTTTCGGGATCATCTTCAGCTGGCAAATATCCTTTGCCTTTCTTTGTTATAACATGGATAAGAATTGGCTTAGTCGACCGCCGGGCATAAGAAATTGCGCCCATAAGAAGAGGGATATTATGCCCGTCTATAGGACCAAGATAGCGGAATCCTAATTCCTCAAAAATAACACCTACTTTATAATCAGTTACGAGATTTTTTGTTCGATCAACTAGTTTTTCAATTTTCTTTGAAAGAGGACTTCCTATCTTTGGTATCCTGTTGATCAAACTCTCCACATTATTCTTTATACTCAGATACGTTGAAGAGGTCCTCACCCTCGTAATCGCATTTGATAAAGACCCGACAGGTTTAGATATCGATAATCCATTATCATTTAAAATAACAACAAAATTACCTTTTACACTGCAGGGGACATTATTTATGGCTTCAAACGCTAATCCGCCACTGGTAGATCCATCACCGATAATTGAAAAAACCGAAAAATCTTCTCCCTTAATATCCCTGGCGACCGCAATACCAAGAGCTGCCGAAATAGAGGTAGATGCATGACCGGTTCCAAAGGCATCATGTTGGCTTTCATTTCTCCTGGGAAACCCGGAGAGCCCGCCGAGCTGCCGGATAGTAGAAATACTATCCTTCCGTCCGGTAAGTATTTTGTGAACATAGGCTTGATGTCCAACATCCCAAATCAATTTATCTTCCGGACTAGTAAGCACGGTATGTAATGCAACGGTAAGTTCAACAACTCCTAAACTTGGAGCAAGATGCCCTCCGCTTTTAGACACCGTAGATATTAAAAGTTCCCGTATCTCCTGGCAAATCTGTTCAAGTTCATTAATTGAGAGCTTTTTAAGATCATCAGGCAATTCAATAGTATCGATTAATTTAGTTGGCATTGGTTTCCATTAGTAGATTTTTTAAATGTTTAATTATTATAGTATAAAAGTATTAATATTAAAATAGAATATAAACGTACGAATCAAATCATCTAAAATCTAACCGAAGCCGATAGTAATCTATCAAATCAAAATCTGACCAAGATATGAGCAAAAGCGAATATAGGTTAGGCGAAC